>NZ_QWLA01000049.1 GCF_003574095.1 Calidithermus roseus | reverse complement strand
CTGCTCCAGCTGGGCCAGTTTCATCCCCTTACCCTTCGCTTCCGCTTCCCCAATCAGCGCCATCAACCGCTCTTGTAGTGGGCTCATGCCTCAGTCTAGGCTATTGGGTTGTTTTTGGGACACACCCACCGGAGCAGGGACTCAGGGTGGAGTGGTATTACATGGTATGATAAACCCATGCGGACCACCATCTATCTACCCGACGACCTGGCCCACGTGGTCGAGGCTTACTTGAAGGAGCACCCGGAGACCAGCCTCTCGGCCCTGGTGCAGGAGGCGCTGGAGGCCCGGTTGCGGCGCAACCCGGCGGCCCTTTTGGAACTGGCTGGGATCGTCGAGAAGGCTAAGGTGAACGCCGGAGAAGGGGCGGAGGATCGTTACCTTCAGGAGCGATGAGCACGGGCTCACCCAGGCTGGTTCTGGACGCGGGGCCGCTGATCGCACTCTTCCACGCTGCCGACCATGACCATGAGGCGGCGGTGCGGGGGTTCCACGAGTTAGCAGAACGGAATAGCCGCCTGATCATCCCCCTGCCGGTGCTGTTCGAGGTGTACAAGTGGCTGCTCTTCGAGGGAGGGCCAGCGGTGGCCCGGCGGGCCCTGGAACGGATGGTGGAGGCATTGGAGGTCGTTCCAATCGGCTATAGCGACCTCGAGGCCATCCAGGTCTTGCTGGCGGGGAGGCCGGATTGGAGGGGCACCTTGGAGGACGCCAGCGTGGTGCTGCTGGCCCTGCGGGCGAAAGCCCCGGTGTGGACACTCAACTACCGCGACCTGGGGGTGTTCAGGGAGCTGTCGTTCTGGGCAGGTTGAGCAGACAAGAGCCCACGGTCGATCTCCTTCGAGATGGGGCAAGCCCTGTGCGCCGGGGGCTTAAAAAGGACAATCCCCGCCGTTGACGACACCACGTTCTTTAGAACGGGGCTTCGCCCTCGCGGCGGCCACGCCCCTGTCCAGCACGCACCCGCACTCGCAGCGGTGGATGCACTCGGAAAGCCCCCGGCTTCCCGCCACGCCGGGACGTAGCGGGTGGTGCACGCGAAAGCTTGCAGGCTTATGATGCATTTGACATATTTGCTATATTTGACATATGCAAACCACACTCCGCATCAACGACGAACTGTACAGGAAGGCCAAGGCTGAGGCCGCCCGGCAGGGAATCACCCTCACGCAGTTTCTCGAGGAGGCACTGCGTTTGCGTTTGCAGTACCGTCCGGGCAAGCCGGCAAATCTCCCCACCTTCGACAGCGGCAAAGCCTTTGACTTCACCCCCGAACAGCTCAAACAGTTAATCCAGGCCAGCCAAGCCGAGCACGATCTCCACAAAATGGGATAATCGGCGGCGAACAGCAGACGCCGCCCGCTCGGTTCAACGGGGATTGTCCGTGTATATCCTCGATGCCAACGTACTCATCTACGCCTTCCGGCGAGACTCGCCGCAGCACGGGGCCTGCTACGCCTGGTTGAGCAAGACCCTCTCCAGCGGGGAGAGCGTCGCCGCCCCCAGCTGGGTCGAACTCACGGTGTTGCGCATCAACACCTTGCCTTCGCTAGGAGACCTAGCCGCCGCGCCCGAGGAAGTTTTCGCATTCCTGTACGGGCTCAGGACGCAGCCTTCATATCAGCTCGTTGAGCCTGGTACGAACCATCTCGCCATCCTGGAAAGCCTCTGCCAGAGCCAAAACCCGCGCGGCAACGACCTCAACGACGCCTTCCTGGCGGCACTGGCGCTCGAGCGGGGGGCTACCCTGGTCAGCACGGACCAAGGCTTTGGGCGTTTCCCGGGCCTGCGCTGGCTCAACCCTCTGGGTCCGGGTTAGCGCCTAGCTGCCGTCGCGTTTGCCGCCCTCGAGCGGGGTGAAGGCGCCCGCCGGGATGTGGGGTGTCGGCATATTCCAGCAGCTTCTGACCCCCAGCGCTGGGCTGAAGGGCGAAAGCTGGGCCACGTGCGTATTGCGCTGCAACCGGGCACTCAGGCTAGGCGAAAGTGCGGGTAGTGCTAGGGAAAGTCTGAGCGCCTCGAGGGGGCGTAGCGACGCGAGTGAGACCACCATGCAGCGGGCGAGGGACGATCAGCAGGTGGTTAGTCGCCTCCGACAAGGGTAAATTTCAGGCCCTGTGCATAGGGCAAGAAATGACTTAACGTACAATGGAAGCGGCATTTAAACCACCCACCCTATCCCCCATGCCACATGCCCCTGCGGCGCAGGGGCATGTGGCATAGTGGGCGGCTGGTATGTGATAAAATGCCCCTCGGGAACAACGGTTCCCGAGGTTCTTGCCGCCCCGCCTTGGCGGGGCGGGGTAGGGGGTTCCGTCCACGAAGCGCTGGGCGGGTAAAACCTGTAGCGTGCGAATCTCGGTCTGGTGCGGCGAAAACCAAGCCGCACTCTTGACCAAACTCCGTACCGTGGGACACACGGGAAGTCACGCTTGAGGAGACGGTCGAAATACCGTGCATCACCGTGTAAGACGCTCGTACCGGGCGCAGTGGTGAGCCCAAGAATCCCACGCGCTTTAGCCGTGGGAGTGCCAACCAACGGGGACACCACAAGCCCCTTCAAGCTTTAGGGCTAAAACTCAAGACCCCTGTATAGCTGCGAGTTTTGATTTGGGGAAGCGGTTCATACACCCCACACCTTTTCCGCTCAAACCCTGATGATGCTCGACTCACGGGGGCGTAGAACCGCATACTGAATCACCTGTATTGCCTCCTCTCGAGGGCACTCAAGCAACTCCACCAGCAGACCCGTAGCCAGCTCTCCCAACTTTCGGCTGGGAATTTCCATATGGGTTAGGCTCGGCGAGAGGTGAGCAGCGAGCGGGTGATTGCCGAAGGCCGCCACCGCCACCTCCTGGGGCACCTTCACCCCCAAAGTCTTGAGCGAAGCCATCAGGCCAATGGCAGCCAGGTCGTTATAGCAGACGACCGCGTCGGGAAAAGGCCGTGCCGCCCAGAGCAACGCACTGGCCTGTTCGCCACCCAGCAGGTCGGGGGTGGTGAGCGACAGCACCTGGGGGGCCAGACCTGCCTGCTGTAGCGCATCTCGGTAGCCACGTTCGCGCTCCTGGTTGACCCAAAAGGGTGGGCCGGCCAAATAAGTGATGTGCTTACATCCCTGGGCGATGAGATGGCTGGTGAGCTGGAGCGAGGCCGTGTACTCATCCACCGTGACCGAGGGCACCCCTGCGATGCGCCGCCCGACGGTCACGATGGGCTGCTCGGGGCTATGGAGGGCGACAATCTCCTCGTCGCTAAGCCTCGAGCCTGCCAGAATTAGCCCATCGGTGCGGGCTTTGAGGCTCTGGATGAGCTCCTGCTCGCGCCGGGGGTTCTCCTCGGCATCGGCCAGGAGCACCGTGTAGCTCCTTTCTGCGGCCACCTGGCCCGCGCCTTTAACCAGGGCGGTGAAGTGGGGGTTCAGGATGTCCAGGATCACCACCCCCAAGGCTCTTGAGCGCCCCGTGCTGAGAATCTGGGCGTGCAGGTTGGCGTGGTAGCCCAGCTTGGAAACCGCTTTCCAAACTCGCGCCTCAGTAGCCGCAGCCATGCGCTGAGTTCCGTTCAAGACCTTGGAAACCGTGCTGGGAGAAACCCCGGCCTCACGGGCCACCTCAAAGATACGAACGGGCTTGCGCATGCTTTTAATATTTTAGTACATACCGAGATCCTCGGCCAGGTCGTATATGTGGTCGGGCTACACCCAAATCCCGTCGCCCGAAGTCCATCGCGTTGCACTCCGAAAAACACCGATATGTGGCCGCTTTCTAACAGCACCTTGACAAAAGTGACCCGCCGTGAAATTCTCTATGGAAAGCGGTTTCCAAAACGCCAGGTCTTTTTCGGGATGGTTTGAGATTCTTATGCAATCTGGCATGCCCCCACACACGCCCGCTACCCCTACGAGGCTTAGCCTCGAGCGCCTCTCTCCCTTCGCTGTCCGCTTGGTCCTTGGGGAAGCAGCCCACCCCAGCGTGCTGCTCGAGCCAAAACCCTTACCCTGGGAGCGGCAGGAGGACGGGCACATGCAAGGCGGTGACATCACCGCTAGCTGGCAGCCCGCGCCCATAGCTTTCCGTATTTCCTACAAAGGCCAGTGCATCCTGGAGGATCACCCCCAGATCGCGTATCAGAAGACCCGCGAGGGCCTGCGGCACACCCGGGTGCAAAAGCCCGCCGAGCGGTACTTCGGCCTGGGAGAGGTGAGCGGTGTCTTGCAGCGCAATTCCAGGCGCTACCGCCTCGAGCCCCGCGACGCCTGCAACTACGACCCCGAGTTCTCCGACCCGCTCTACAAGCACATCCCGCTCTACCTCACCCGGCACGGCGAAAACCTCTGGAGCGCTTTGATCTACGACCAGCCCCATCCCATGGTCTTCGACTTTGGCTCCGAGCGGCACCACTACCACGGATCCTTTATCTATACCCTGCTGCAGGGGGCCGATTACGTGCGCTACGTGGTGGTGGCTGCCGAAAGCCTGCCGGAGTTGCTGCAGCGGCTCACCGACCTGATCGGCAGGCCCAGCCTCCCCCCCCGCTGGAGCCTGGGCTACCTGGCCTCCGGCATGGCCTACACCGATGCCGACAACCCCGAGGAACGCCTGCTGGCCTTCGCCGAGCGGCTGCGCCAGGAGGGCGTGCCCTGCGATGGGTTCCACCTGAGCAGCGGCTACACCCTGCGTGAGGGCAAGCGCTTTGTGTTTCATTGGAACCGGGAGGTCATCCCCAACCCCAATGCGCTGGTCGAAAAGCTCAAGGAGCGGGGGCTGCGGCTTATCGCCAACGTGAAGCCCGCCCTGTTGCAGGAGCACCCAGATTACCCAGAGCTCGAGCAAAAAGGCTGCTTCGTGCGCGATCGCCCGGGCCGGGCCCTGGTGGCCCCCTTCTGGAGCGGCGATGCCTCCTGGCTCGACTTTACCAACCCCGAGGCCCAATCCTGGTGGCGCCGGAACGTCCAGCAGGAGCTACTAGACCGAGGGATCGAGGGCATCTGGAACGACAATAACGAGTACGCCCTGGGCGACGAAGCCTTCAATGCCCAGGGCAAGCCCACCTATCCCAGCGAACAGATTCTGGGCATGGCCCAGGCCTCGCACCAGGCTGCCCTCGAGCACCCGCAATTCCGCAACAAGCGCCCCTTCCTGATCTCCCGCTCGGCCTCGCTGGGGGTGCAGCGGCTGGCCCAGACCTGGAGCGGGGACAACACCAGCGACTGGAAAAACCTGCGCTTCGGCAACCCCGTCGAGCTGGGGCTGGCCCTCAGCGGCTTTGCCTTCAACGGCAACGACGTGGGGGGCTTCTTCGGCCAGGCCCCCAGCCCGGAACTCTTCCTGCGCTGGGTGCAGCAGGCCGTGGCCTACCCCCGCTTCTCGATTCACTCCTGGAAGGAGCCGCCTACCGAGCCCTGGAGCTTCCCCGAGGTGTTCCCCTCCGTCAAGCAGGCCCTCGAGCTTCGTTACCGCTTGCTGCCTTATCTTTACTCGCTGACCTGGCAGCACTGCCAGACCGGCGCCCCCATCCACCGGCCCCTGATGTACGAGTTTCCCGAAATGTTCGAAGACCCCGGCTTTCACGCCCTGCTGGGACCTTTTCTGCTCTTTCCCATGGTGGCGGAGCCAGGGCAGCAAAGCGTAGTGCTCAAGCTCCTCGAAGGCTGGTACGACTGGCACAGCCGAAACCACTACCAAGGCCGCTTCGAATACCCAACCCCATTGGAACGGGTGCCGCTCCTGGTGCGGGAAGGAGCCATCGTGCCGCTGGGGCCAGTACAGCCCTGGATTAGCCCCCGGCACGACACCACCCGCGAGCTGTGGCTTTTCCCCCACCGGGGCGAGGGGCACTCGAGCTTCGTCTTGTACGAAGACGACGGTGAGACCCTGGCCTATCGCCAGGGAACTTATGCCATCATCACGCTGAGCATGTTTTCCACTGCGCAGGAGATCGAGCTAAGGCTCGAGGCCGAAGGAGATTACCCCTTGCCCTATCCCCAACTGGAGGTGCAGCTCGCCACCAACGATCCCCGCAGGCTCAAGGTTACAAGCAACTGGAAGACGCTCGAGCAAAGCCCGCGTGCGGTCAGGCTCAGCACGCGGGCATGAGGAGGTTTTATGCGAAAGGTTCGGCTTTTGGCACTGGTTTTGCTCTTGTGCAGCTTGGCGTCGGCTAAGGGCACACTGCAGATGGTCTGGTTCACCGAAGCCCCCACCGAGCAGGCTATCTTCGAAAAGTACGTCAGGATGTACGAGGCGGCCAATCCCGACACCAAGGTCGAGGTGACTTATGTACCCTTCCAGCAGCTCACCCAGAAGCTGCAACTGATGGTGGCCGGGAACACCCCGCCGGATGTGGCCCGGGTGGTGACGGCCAACATCGCCGAGTTTGAGCCGGTGGCCCTGGATCTCTCGGCCTATGTGGACTCGGCCAGCTTTCTGAACCAGTTTTTACCCTCGCAAATCCCCTACATCTACCGCAAACCCCGCATCATTGGGGCCCCCTTGGACGTGACAGCCAACGGCATCTTCTACAACAAGGACTGCTTCAATGAGGCTGGGGTCAAGGTGCCCACCAACAGCCTGAACGTCTGGACTTGGGAGCAGTGGCGCGAGGCTATGAACAAGGTACGCAACAACAGCAAGTGCCGCTTTGCCCTGAGCTACGACTTCACCACCCACCGCTTCAGCACCCTGCTCTACCAAGCTGGCGGGCGCTTTATTGACGACAGCGGGAAAAAGTTCGTGGTTGACAGCACCCAGGGCCTGCGTACCCTCACCTTCTTCGCCGATCTCTTCAAAGACGGCTTCATCCCCAAGGGACAGTGGCTCTCCAACGACGACCCCAGCACCCTCTTCCGCAGCGGTCAGGCGGCCATGTATATGTCCGGCAACTGGAACCTGGCCCAGTTCTCGCAGATTAAAAACTTCAACTGGGGGGTGATGCCCCTGCCGCGGGACAAATTTCGCAGCACCGTGCCGGGGGGTAAGTTCGTGATGGGCTTTAGGGGAAGCAAGAACCCTGAGGAGGCCGCCAAGTTCATCCAATGGATCACCAGCAAGGAGGTCAACCTGCCCTTCTCCAAGGACAACATGGTGCTCTCGGCCCGCAAAGATGCCAAGGGGATGAAGTATGGCCAGTTTGACGATGCGATTGCGGTCTTCCAGTCCGATCTGAGCGTAACCCCGGCTTATGTGGGCAAGGACTGGTCGAACCCGGCCATAGCCCGGCTCAATACCTTCATTCGGGGTGAGATCGTGAAGGTGCTGCTGGGCCAGCAAACCCCCAAGCAGGCCCTCGAGACCATCCAGGCCGAGGGGAACAAGATTCTGCGCTAAGCGGCGTTCCCAGGAAGCTAGGGCTTCTTGGGAACAATTTTTGTCTCACTCGACTTAGACGGCGGAGCAACAAGAAGCTAGCGGGCAGGTATTTGTGTCGTCTGGGGTCGTAATGCGTCTGTTGATAACACGCCGTGGACTAAATAAGCCGTTTTGGCGAGAGGACCACAAAGCAACAAGCCAATCTAGAAGGGAGTCACCTGTCCTCTCCCCGCCAGCGCAATCCGCGCCGCTGGGACGCAGGAGGCGCTATGGGGCATAAACTCGGCAAGCTGCTCACACCCTACCTATTTGTCGCACCCAACACCCTGATCTTCGGCATCTTCGTGGTGCTGCCGATGGCCTATGGCCTGGTTTATTCCTTCTACCGAGGCAACTTCATCGGCGGACTCCAGCAGTTCGTGGGCCTGGGGAACTACCAACAGCTTCTTCAGGACAGGGCCTTCCTGACCTCGCTGTCCCACACCTTCGTCTATGTGGTCTTGGTGGTCTGCCTGGTGGTGGTGCTCAGCCTAGCCCTGGCCATCGCCCTACGGGCCACCAGCCTGGGCACCGCGCTGGCCCGCATCGGGTTCTACCTGCCGGTAATTCTCTCACCGGTGGTGGTGGGGGTGGCCTGGCGTTGGATGTTCAGCAGCGACCTGGGGGTGATCAACGCGGTGCTCTCGAGCCTGGGCCAGTCGCCTATCCCCTGGCTCACCGACATCAACTGGGCCCGGGCGGTGGTGATCCTGGCCAGCGTGTGGTCAATGGTGGGCTTCTACATGGTGATCTTCATCGGTGGGCTGAACACCATTCCCGCTGAGCTCTATCAGGCCGCCGAGGTGGACGGAGCCAACCCCCGCCAGCAGTTCTGGCAGATCACCCTGCCCCTGCTGACCCCCACCACCTTGATGGTGACCATTCTAGCCACCATCAACTCCTTCAAGGCGTTTGAGATCATTCTGGTCCTGACCAACGGCGGCCCAGGCGACGCTACCCGGCTATTGGTGCAGAACATCTACCAGACCGCCTTCGAGGGGGCTAACCCCACCTACGCCAGCGCCCAGTCGGTGGTGCTCTTCGGCATCTTGATGCTGCTCACCCTGGTGCAGCTACGCATCTCACGGGAGGACTAGCGCATGGTTTCTACCCCTCCAACCCGAAAACGCCTCCAGAACCGGCGCTTCCTGCGGGATGCCCTGGTGATTTTGCTGGCGGTCTTCTTTTTGGTTCCGGTGATCTGGGTGGTGCTCTCCTCCTTCAAGCCCAACGCCGAGCTCTATGTGGTGCCCCCCTCGCTGTTGCCCAAAGAGCCCACCCTGGAAAACTACCGGATGGCCTTCACGGTGGGTCATTTTGCCACCTACACCTGGAACAGCTTCTTCGTGGCCACTGTCAGCACCTTGATTGCCCTCCTGACCAACTCGATGGCGGCCTTTGCCCTGGCCAAGTACCGCTTTGTGGGACGTCAGGCGCTGTTCTTGCTGACCCTGGCTACCATCATGATTCCCCTGCAGGTCATCATGGTGCCGATCTTTTTGGTGCTCAGGAACCTGGGCCTCACCGATAGCCTGTGGGGCATCATCATTCCGCCTGCGGCCACCCCCACCGGGGTTTTCCTGCTGCGACAGTACATCCTGAGCATCCCCGACGAGATTCTGGAGTCGGCCCGCATGGACGGGGCCAGCGAGTGGGGCATCTACTGGCGGATTATCCTGCCGCTCAGCGTTCCGGCCCTGGCCACCCTGGCCATCTTCAGCTTTACCTGGCGCTGGAACGACTTCATCTGGCCTTTCGTCGTGATCTCGAGCGAGCAGAAAGCCACCTTGCAGCTCGCGCTGGCCCGGCTGGTGGGCCAGTTTGGGGTGGACTGGAGCACCCTGCTGGCCGCCACCGTGATCACCCTACTGCCTATGCTGATCGTGTTCCTGCTCTTGCAGCACTACTTTTTGAGCAACCTAACCGCCGGGAGCGTGAAGGGATGAGCCAGCTTGTACTCAAAGGAAAACGGGCCGTGGTGACGGGCGGAAGCGGGGTGCTGGGTCGGGCGATGGCCCTGGCCCTGGCCGAGGACGGGGCTACGGTCTACCTGGGAGCTCGCAGCCTGGCCTCGGCTCAGAAAGCCCTGAATACGGTGGAGGCCAGCCCGGAGGTGCTGGCTCGAGTTCGCCCCCTTCTCTTTGACGTGCTGGACGCTGCATCGCTGAAAGAAGCGGCGGCGCTGGTGGAGTCCGAGGGCGGAGCCGACATCCTGGTGAACGCTGCTGGGGGCAACCGTCCGGCGGCCTCGACGACTCCCGAGCGCGATTTCTTCGCCCTGGACTTGGGCGCGGTGGAGGAGGTGATGCAGCTCAACTTCCACGGCACTCTGTGGGCCACTCAGGCCTTTGGCGCGGGCATGGCCCGCCGTCAGCAAGGCTGCATCATCCACATCACCAGCATGGCCGCGGTGCGCCCCCTGACCAAGGTGGTGGGCTACAGCGCGGCCAAGGCCGCGGTGGTGAACTTCACCCAGTGGCTGGCGGTGCACCTGGCCCAGACCCACGGCCCCGGCCTACGGGTCAATGCGATTGCGCCGGGCTTCTTCCTCACCGAGCAGAACCGCTACCTGATGCTGCAGGAGGATGGCAGCCTGACCGAGCGGGCCCAGACCATCCTGGCCCACACGCCCCAGAACCGCTTTGGGGCCCCGGAGGACCTGCTCAGCACCCTGCGCTGGCTGGTGCACCCACACAGTCGCTTTGTGACGGGCGTGGTGATCCCGGTAGACGGCGGCTTCAGCGCCTTTGGAGGGGTCTGATGGGCTGGGAAGCACCCGAGACCTTCCTCTTCGACCCTGAGCCGGACATTCGGGCCACGGCGCTGGAACTCTACTGGCAAACCCACGAATTGGGCATCATCAGCCCCCACGGGCACGTGCCTCCCGGCTTGCTAGCCAACCCCCAGGCGCAGTTCTCGCACCCCACCGAACTCCTCATCCGCCACGACCACTACGTTTTCCGGCTGCTCTATTCGCAGGGCATCGCGCTGGAAAGCCTGGGCGTAGGCGTGCCGGAGGGCGAGTACGACCCCCTGGAAGCATGGGACATCTTCTGCCAGCACTTTTACCTTTTCGACGGCACGCCTACGGGCTTGTGGCTGCGCCTCGAGCTCACCCGGCTCTTTGGGGTGAGCGAGAAACCGAGTGCGAGAAACGCCCGTGCCATCTACGAGCAAATTCAGGCCGCACTGGACACCCCTGCCTTCACCCCCAGGGCCCTGTTCAAAAAGTTCAAGGTCGAAGTTCTGGCCACCACCGACGCACCCGAGGACGATCTTTCCCCCCACCTGAGGGCCCAGCGCGACGGCTACCGGGTCATCCCCACCTTCCGCCCCGACGGGCTGTTGCAGGTCTTGCGGCCCGACTGGAAGGAACGCTTGGCCCGCCTGGAGGCCGTCACCAACCGCAGCATCGAGCGCTACAGGGATCTGCTCGAGGCCCTCCAAGAACGCCGCCAAGCCTTCAAAAAAGCCGGGGCCACCGCCACCGACCACAGCGCGGCCCAGGTGCGGATTGAACCCTTGCCGGAAGCCGAAGTCGAGCGGCTCTTTGCCCTGGCCCTGAAGGGGGAGATCAACCCCGAAGAGGCTGAGCGGCTCGAGGCCCACGCCCTCTTTGATCAGGCCCGCCTGAGCGCCGAGGAGGACGGCCTGGTGATGCAGCTCCACCTGGGCGTGACCCGCAACCACAACCGCGCCCTCTACGCGCGCCTGGGGGGCGACATGGGTGCCGACATCCCCCACGCGGTAGACTGGACGCGCGGCTTGCAACCCCTGCTGAACGCCTTTGGTGACCCGTCCCAGGGTAAGCCTCTGGAGATGATTCTTTTCACGCTGGACGAGTCCACCTACACCCGCGAGCTGGCTCCCCTGGCGGGACATTACCCCGGCGTGCGGCTGGGAGCACCCTGGTGGTACTTCGACAGCGTGTTGGGCATCGAGCGCTACCTGGACGCAGTGAGCGAGACCGCCACCCTCCACAACACCGCCGGCTTCAACGACGACACCCGCGCCTTTGCCTCCATCCCCGCCCGTCACGAGGTCTGGCGGCGGGTAGTGGCCAACTGGCTTTCGCGCAAGGTACACCGGGGGATACTGGAGCTGGAGGAGGCCCACCGGCTGATGCGCCTGAGCGCCCATGACCTGGCAGCGCAGGCGTACAGGTTGAAGCCCACGCCACAACCGTCCTGAAATCCAAAGAATCTAGCCATCGCACACTGGAGCACCCATGCCCTCTCCCCTCCTTTCCCAGGCCCAAGCTCCCACCGCCGAGTTGCTCACCCTCGAGCAGATTCGAGCCACCCTACAGCCCCTGCAGGGCCGCTTTGCCGGCCAAAAGGTGCTGGTGCTGATCCCCGACCACACCCGCACCCTGCCACTGCCGCAGCTGTTCCGCATCCTGGTGGAGGTCTTGGACGACGTGGGCCGCCTGGATTTCATGGTAGCGCTGGGTACCCATCCGCCGCTGAACGAGGCCCAACTCTTGAAGCTGGTGGGCCTCAGCGCCGAAGAACGACACACCACCTTCCGCCACATTGGCCTCTTCAACCACGCCTGGCAAGACCCCGATGCGCTGGCAACCGTTGGGGTGGTTTCCCAAGCCAGGGTCAAGGAAATCGCCGGCGAGCGCTGGCACCCCACCCTGGGCGGGGACGTGCAGGTGCGGCTGAATAAAGCGGCGCTCGAGGCCGACCAGCTCCTCATCCTGGGCCCCACCTTCCCCCACGAGGTGGTGGGTTTTTCCGGCGGGGCCAAGTACCTCTTCCCCGGCATCAGCGGCCCCGAGATGATCAACGTGACCCACTGGCTGGGGGCCCTGGCCACCGTGCGCGGCACCATCGGTCTCAAGGACACCCCGGTGCGGGCCCTGATCCACGAGGCGGCCCGCCTGGTTCCTACCCCCATCACCCTGGTGGCCTTGGTGGTGCAAGGTAGCGGGCTGGCGGGGGTATTTGTGGGCGACCCTATCTCGGCCTGGAGCGCGGCGGCGGACCTCTCGAGCACCCGCCACATCGTCTGGGTGGACAAGCCCTTCCAGCGCATTCTTTCCTGCGCCCCACCCATGTACGACGAACTCTGGACCGCAGGCAAGGCCATGTACAAACTCGACCCGGCCCTGGCCGATGGCGGGGAGCTGATCATTTACGCCCCGCACCTCGACACGGTGAGCCTCGTCCACGGCAAGTACATCTACGAAATCGGCTACCACACCGTCCCCTATTTCCTGAACCAGTGGGAGCGCTTTAAGCACGTGCCCCTGGGGGTACTGGCCCACAGCACCCACGTGCGGGGCAGCGGCACCTGGGTGAATGGGCAAGAGCATCCCAGGGTCAGGGTCACCCTGGCCAGCCGCATCGGCCCCGAGGACTGCGCCCAGCTGAACCTGGGCTACCTTGACCCGGACACCCTAAATCCTGAAGACTTCGCCAACCGCGAGGACGAGGGCATTTTGCTGGTACGCAAGGCGGGCGAGACGCTGTACCGGGTCAAGGAGGGGGCATGAGCACGGCCAAGGTGAGGCTGGAGTTCCACGCCATCAGCGCTCGGTTGCGGGAGATGCCACTGCCCGAGGTGGACGTGGTGGTGGGGATTGCTCGAGGGGGCATCGTACCCGCCGCGATGGCGGCCCACCAACTGGGCGTGCCGCTGGTGCTGCTCCAGATCAACTACCGCGACGATGACAACAAGCCGCGCCGGGCCGCGCCGGAGCTGCTGGGGCCCCTCAGCTTCGACCCCGTGGGCAAGCGGGTGCTGCTGGTAGACGATGTAAGCGTGACCGGGGCCACCTTTAGCAAGGCCAGGGAAATTTTGTTCGGTGCAAGCATCACTACCCTAGCCTGCAAGGGCAGGGCTGACCTGGTGCTGTTTCCCGAGATAAGGACATGCGTAGACTGGCCCTGGAGGGTGGACTGACATCCTGCCCGCCCCCTGCCGAGGCGGAGCGGAACCGGGGCATCCACGAAAGGAGTTCTGTGAAGACTCGGGTTATCATCGTGATGGGGGTCTCAGGGTCGGGCAAGACCACCTTTGGAACCGCCCTGGCTAGAGCACTGGGCTGGACGTTCGCGGACGCGGACGACTATCACCCCCAGTCCAACCGCGACAAAATGGCTCGCGGCCAGCCCCTCACGGATGCCGACCGCGAACCCTGGCTGTTGCGCTTGCGGGCCTTGATCGAGCAGCATCTGGAGGAGAATAAGCCGCTGGTGCTGGCCTGCTCGGCGCTCAGGGAGAGCTACCGGGCCATTTTGAGCGAGGGCCTGGAGGGCATCCGGTTTGCTTTCCTGCACGGAGACCCCAAGCTCATTGCCGAGCGGATGCAACAGCGCGAGCACTTCATGCCGGTAAGCCTCTTGCAGAGCCAGCTCGAGACCCTCGAGCCTCCCCAAAACGCCATCCCAATAGACATCGGAAATCCGCTTCAGGACAACCTGCAAAAAGTGCTACAACACCTCCACCAGCAAGAGGAATGCGGACATACAACGTAGAAGGAGATGGGGCACTGCACGTAGCGCAAGAAGGCCGCGTCCCTCAAGCAGAGCACGTCCACCCCGGTAGTCAGCAGGTCCACGCCCCTCAACAAGCTGGCCGCCGGAAGGCGGTGCTCTTCCCCATGCCTGAAGACAGGGGTCTCCGCGCCGCCGCCCACTGAGACGGGGGTGCGGGGACTCCGCTGGACCAGCGCGTGCCAGGCGCGTAGGGCGGACGGAAGGGCAGCCCGCAAGCTCACGTCGTGCCTGGCCCGCTCAGCAACCTCAGAGGTTGAGGTATTGACAGGCGGCGGCGCAGGCATTAGGTTATGGGTTAACGTTAACTCTAAAAAGATATCCGATGAGGATGAGCTACTAACATGTCTGATGATAAGGTTACCCTAGCCCACGTCGCCCGCCTCGCCGGCGTTTCCATGATCACCGTGTCCAAGGTGCTCAACAACAAGGGACGCATCTCGGAGGCGACGCGGGCGCGGGTCCTCCAGGCGGCCAACCAGCTTGGCTACGTGGCCAACTCGGCAGCCCGCAGCCTGCGAGGGCGCCCCACCCAGATCCTGGGCATGGTCATACCCGAGTTGGTGAGCCCCTACTTCGCCGAGGTGGCGCGGGCCGCCGCGGATTCCGCCAGCCAGATGGGCTACGACCTGGCCGTCTTCACCACCTCGCGCGACCCCGAGCGCGAGCGCGAGCGGGTGGGCACCCTGTTGGGGGGCCTGGCCGATGGGCTGGTGTTCGTGGTCCCCATCGGCGCGGCGGGCTTTCTGGCCACCCTCGAGCGCAGCCGCTCCCCGGTGGTCTTGGTCAATCACTTCGGCGCTCCCACCCACCTGCCGGTGGTGCGCGCCGACAGCTTCGAGGGCTCTCTGGCCGCCGTGCGGCACCTGATCGCCCTGGGCCACCGGCGCATCGGCTTCGTGAGCGGCGCTGCCCACTCCAGCCAGGCCGCCGAGCGCTTGCGGGCCTACCGGGAGTGCATGATGGCCGCCGGGCTGTGGGACGAGCAGCTGGTGCGGCCAGGGGACTTCACCCAGGGGCGGGGCGTGGAGGCGGGGCACGAGTTGCTGAGCCTCGAGAACCCGCCCACGGCCATCTTCGCAGCCAGCGACCTCACGGCCTTCGGGGTCATCGCCGCCGCGCGCTCCCGCGGCCTGCGGGTGCCCGAGGACCTCTCGGTGGTGGGTTTCGACGACATCCCTGCCGCCGCCCATTCCCACCCCGGCCTGACCACCGTGGCCCACCCCATCCCGGCGATGGCCCGGGCCGCCGTGGAGCTCATCGCCCGCGCGATGGCCGGAGAAAAGGTCCGGGACGTGCTCATAGAGTTCCCCAGCGAGCTGGTGGTCCGGGACTCCAGCGCCCCTCCCCCAGCGCCGGGCGACCGGAGGAAAAGCCCATGAATCCCGCCTACCCCAGCAAGCCCGCTCCCCAGTGGCGTCAGAGCCTAAAGCACCTCGCCCGCTCGGTCTGGCGTCACCGGGTGCTCTACCTCATGCTTCTGCCCGGCCTGCTCTACTTCCTCATCTTCCGCTACTGGCCGCTGTGGAACGCCCAGATCGCCTTCCGGGACTTCCAGCCCACCCTGGGCGTGTGGGGCAGCCCGTGGGTGGGGCTGCAGCACTTCCTCGAGTTCTTCAACTCCTATTACTTCAGCCAGCTCCTCGTCAACACCCTCGTCATCAGCGTGGCCAAGATCGCCCTGGGCATCCCCCCCGCGATCTTGCTGGCCATCGCCCTGCACGAGACCAGCCGCCGCTTTCTCTCGCGCGCGGTTCAGACGATGAGCTACCTGCCGCACTTCCTGTCGTGGGTCATCGTCTACGGCATCCTGCTGGCCATGCTTTCCCCCAGCGAAGGACTGATCAACAGTGGCTTGCGGGCGCTGGGGCTCGAGCCGGTGCCCTTCCTGACCTCTACCGCCACCTTCCAGCCCGTGGTGGTGCTCTCGGAGGTCTGGAAGGAGACGGGGTGGAGCGCGATCTTGTTCCTGGCCGCCCTGCTGTCGATCAATCCCGCCCTCTACGAGGCCGCCGCCATCGACGGGGCCTCCCGCTGGCAGCAGGTGCGCCATATCTCCCTCCCCGGCATCGTGGACGTGTTGGTGCTGGTGGTGCTGCTGAAGATCGGCAGCATCCTCGACGCAGGCTTCCACCAGATCTTCGTGCTGTACTCGCTGCCGGTCTACAGCGTGGGGGACATCATCGACACCTGGGTATACCGGCAGGGCATCCAGAATTTCCAGTTCAGCCTGGCCACGGCGGTGGGCCTGTTCAAAGGAGTCATCGGCCTGGTGCTGATCGTCGTCGCCAACCGCCTGGCACGGCGCTTCGTGGGCACCGGGTTGTACTAAGAGGAAGCCATGGCCAAAAAAGCGATGTCCCGCAGTGACCGCCTCTTCGAATGGGGGATCGACGCGTTCTTGGTGGGGGTGCTGGTGGTGACCCTGGTGCCCATGTGGTACGTGGCGATGGTCTCGCTGCTGCCTTTCGGCAAGAGCCCCAGCCTGCTCCTGCCGCCGTGGGAGTGGTCCTTTGCGGCCTATGCCCAGCTCATCTTCCAGCCGACCATCTGGCGGGCCGCGCTCAACAGCCTGCTGCTGACCTTCGGCGGGGTGCTCATCAGCCTGACGCTCACCGTCCTGGCCGCCTATCCCCTCTCCAGGCGGGAGCTGCCCGGCAGGGGCTTCATCGTGGGCCTGATCCTCTTCACCTTCTTGTTCAACGCCGGGTTGATCCCCACCTTCTTGGTGGTCAAGGACCTGGGGCTGCTCAACACTTACTGGTCGGTGCTGCTCAACGGGGCGGTGAGCGTCTACAACCTGCTGGTGATGAAGACCTTCTTCCAGAGCCTGCCGGAGAGCCTCGAGGAGGCCGCCCGTATCGACGGGGCCAACGACTGGCAGGTCCTGCGGCACGTCGTGCTGCCACTCTCGCGGCCCATCCTCCTGACCATCGGGCTGTTTTATGGTGTGGCCAACTGGAACAACTTCTTCGAGCCCATCCTCTTCCTCTCCGACCGCAGCCTCATGCCCCTGCCGGTGGTGCTGCGCGACATCCTCACGGGCCTCAACGTGGCGGAGTACGTCGAGGGCGGGGCGGCCCAGGCTGCCCCGGCGGAGGCTTTGAAGATGGCGGCTGTCGTCCTGATCACGCTGCCCATGCTCCTGGTGTACCCCTGGATCCAGCGCTATTTCACCAAGGGCGTGCTCATCGGCAGCGTGAAGGAATAGGAGGTATCTATGCGTATCGGCTTCAGGCTCTTGTTTTCCCTGGCGCTTTGCGGCGGTCTGGCTGCTTCGGGGGCGCAGGCTCAAGGAAACGTCACCGACCTCAGCATAGCCCTGTATGCGGCTAACCCCGAAGCTCCCGCGCCTCCGGCCAACTGGGAGGTTTACCGCATCGTGCGGGAGAAGCTGGGGATCAACCTCAAGTTCACCATGCTGCCCACCGGAGCCGACGGCGACAACCGCCTGGGCGCGCTGGCGGCGGCCAACGACCTGCCCGACCTCTTCGAGGTGCGCAGCCTCGCCCTCTTCGATCGCCTGGTGCAGCAAGGCCAGCTCGCCCCGGTGAACAGCCTTCTCTCCCAGATGCCCAAGCGCAGCGCCGAACGCTACAGCGACGCCAGGCGCAACCTTTTGGTCACCACCAACGGCCAGATCTACGGCTTTCAGGAACCCGTGACCCTGAGCCGCCAGTACGGCATCTGGGTGCGCAAGGACTGGCTCGAGAAGCTGGGGCTCAAAGCCCCCACCACCCTCGAGGAGTTCTTCGAGGTCGCCAAAGCTTTCACCGAGCGCGACCCTGACGGCAACGGACGCAACGACACCTACGGCTTCGCCGGGGTGATCGACTTCGACACCGCCGGCATCCTGCCGGGCCTGGGCCTGGGCAACCACTTCCAGTGGGTCTACGGCGCTTACGGCGTGGCGGGCACCTGGAACTACAACCCCAAGGCCTTCGCCGCCAACGTGCGCGAAGCCAACTTCCGCAAGGCCACCGAGTACATCCGGCGGCTGGTCGAGGCCAGGGTCATCGACCCGGACTGGGCCACCATGCGCCGGGCCGACCTGCGCACCCGCTGGCAGCAGGGCCGCTACGGAATGTTCTTCGAGAGCGTGGGCGGCTTGCAGGCGGGCTTGCAGAACTTCCACGCCAACAACCCCAACGCCGAGTTGCTCCTGCTGCCCCCGCCCAAGGGCCCCGAAGGCAAGAGCTCCATGGGCACCTACTCCTCGGCGGGGTGGCTCTATGCGGTCTCCAAGCGGGCCATGGACACGGGCAAGGGTACGGCCATCGCGCGCTTCCTCGAGTGGGCCCATAGCGGCGAGGGCTACTTCCTGCTGGGTTGGGGTCGCTACAAGACCGACTACACACTGCCCAACAACGTGCCCACCATCAACACCCAAATCCCCATCAGCGTGCGCGGGAGCTACACCCAGATGCGCTGGCTGGCCTTCAACGGCAACCCCCTGGAGATGCGGGGTCGCTACCCCGAGATCACCGTCGGCGGGCGCAAGTACGTGATGCACCAGCTCATGGCCCAGGCCCAGCGCCAGGGCAACTGGATCGACCGCACGGGCGACCTCGTCGTCAAGGCTGCCACCAACCAGGCCGACATCGAGCGTTACGTGTCGGAAAACCTGGTGCAATTCGCCCTGGGCCAGCGGCCCATCAACGACTCGAGCTGGAACCAATTCCTGAGTGGCCTGCGCAACGTCCGCTTCGAGCAGTACGAGGCGGCGGCGGAGAAGGTGCTGAAGGAAAGCGGATATTTGAAGTGAACTCGAGGGGCAGGCCCGGCCTCGAGCGAGGAAGCCCTGCCCCTTCCCAACGCAAGGAGCCTGATGCGATACTTCCACACCATTCCCCAAGGTCCGGGCTTCCAGCCCCTGGCTGACGAAGCCTGCAAGCTGCTGGCCTTCGCCAAGCTGAACCTCGAGGCCGGCCAGAGCTACGAGGGCCAGACCGGCGAGCGCGAGGTGCTGCTGGTAGCGCTCTCTGGCAGCGCCGAGGTCGAGGTGGGCCCTCGGGTGTTCACGCGGGTGGGGGGAAGGCCCAGCGTGTTCGCCGGCAACCCCCACAGCGTCTACCTGCCCAGGGGCCACCGCTACACGGTGCGGGCCCACACCCGCTTCGAGGCGGCCCTGCCCTCAGCGCCCAGCGATCTCGACACCGATCCCTACGAAATCCGCCCGGAGCAGGTGAACACCGGCAAGTGGGGGACCCTCAACTTCACCCGCAACTTCCGCGAGATCCTCGTCGAGCCCGACGGGCGCCCGGCCAGCCGCCTGATCGTGGGCGAGACCATCACCCCCAGCGGAAACTGGAGCACCTATCCCCCTCACAAGCACGAAGTCGCGCAGGGGAGCGAGGTCTTCCACGAGGAGATGTACTACTTCCGCATCTCCTCCCCAGAAGGCTGGGGACTCACCCGCCACTACAGCCCCGAGCGCGGCTACGACCAGACCTACGTAGTGAAGGACGAAACCCTGCTGTCCATCCCCCACGGCTACCACACCTACGCCAGCGCTCCCGGCTACACCGGCTACTACCTGTGGTTCCTCGCCGGCGACGGGCGGCGGCAGGGCGTGCGCTTCGACCCCGACCTGGCCTGGGTGCAGAAGACGGTGGGGATGGTCTAGGGTTACCCCCTGGAGCCGGTGTGGATCCGTCGGCCAGTGGACGAATGCGGTCACCCGTCAGCGGGGCAAAGGGAGGATTTGGGTGGAAATGTTTTCGATCAAAGGCCAGGTGGCCCTGGTCACCGGCGGAGCCGTGGGCATCGGGCAGGCCATCGCCATCGGCCTGGCCAGGGCCGGGGCCGACGTGGCCATCGTCGCCCCCAGTGCCGACGTACACCAGACCCAGCAGGCAGTGGAGGCGGCCGGGCGACGCTTTCACGCCGTGCGCGCGGACTTGATGAAGCCGGAGTCGGCGGCACGGGTGGTCGGTGAGGTCGAAGCCGCCCTGGGGCCCGTGGACATCCTGGTCAACAACGCGGGCATCATCCGGCGGGAGTGGGCCGAGAGCTTCAGCGAAACCGACTGGCAGGAGGTGCTCGAGCTCAACCTCAACGCGGTGTGGCGCATGTCCCAGACCGTGGGGCGGGGAATGCTGGAGCGCGGGAGGGGCAAGATCATCAACATCGCCTCGCTCCTGTCCTTTCAAGGAGGCATCCGGGTACCCTCGTACACCGCAGCCAAGCACGCGGTGGCCGGCCTCACCAAGGCTCTGGCCAACGAGTGGGCGGCCAAAGGGCTCAACGTCAACGCCATCGCGCCGGGCTACATCGCCACCGACAATACCGCGGCTTTGCGGGCCGACCCCGAGCGCTCGAGGCAGATCCTCGAGCGCATCCCTGCGGGTCGCTGGGGCGAGCCGGCGGACCTGGTGGGCGCGGCGGTGTTCCTGGCTTCGCCAGCCTCCGACTACGTCAACGGTCACATCCTGGTGGTGGACGGGGGCTGGATGGCCCGCTAGGAGGGAGATGAGCGTTCAGGACTTCAGTCGCGTGCTGGCCCAGGTTCGGGTGGTGGGGGTGCTGCGGGCCCCATCGGTCCCCGGTGCGGTGGAGGCCGCGCTGGCGGCGGCTCGAGGCGGCCTGCGGGCCATCGAACTCACCTTCACTACCCCAGGGGTGCTCGAGGCCATGCGCGAGTTGCGCGAGCAACTGCCCGAGGGCGTGCTGCTGGGTGCGGGCACGGTGATGAACGCGCAGCAGGGGCGCTCAGCGCTCGAGGCGGGCGCGGGGTTCCTGGTCAGCCCCCACCTGGGCGAGGATTTGCTGGAACTCGCGCGCGAAGCGGGCGTGCCCTACGTGCCGGGCGTGCTCACCCCCACCGAGGTCACGCGGGCGAAGGGCCTGGGGGCCGGCGCGATCAAACTCTTCCCCGTCGGCTCGTGCGGGGGCGTGGGCTACCTCAAGGACCTGCTGGGGCCTTTCCCCAACCTCCAGGTCCTGGCCACGGGCGGCATCAGGCCCGCCGAGGTTCCGGCCTACCTGCAGGCCGGGGCCCTGGCGGTAGGACTGGGTTCCAACCTCTTCCCCAGGGGCGCGCTCGAGGGCGGCGACTGGGCTGCCATCGAAGTCGCTACCCGCCGGGCGCTGGAAGAAGCAGGGGTGGCATGAAGGCGCTGGACCTGATCGGCGTGGGCGAGTGCATGGTGGAGTTCTTCGCCGAGGAGCCCCTGGCCCAGGCCCGCACCTTCACCCGCGCCTTCGGCGGGGACGTGCTCAACGCCCTCGTGGCCGCGGCCCGGCTGGGCTCGAGCACCGGTTTCGTCACCCGCGTGGGCGACGACCCCTTTGGCCCCGGACTGCTGGCGGCCTGGCGCGCCGAGGGCATCGATACCCGCTGCGCGCCGCTGGTGCGGGGGGAGAACGGGGTCTACTTCATCAGCCTGAAAGAGCACGGTGAGCGCGAGTTCACCTACCGGCGCGCGGGCAGCGCCGCCTCCCGTCTCGCTCCCGAGGACCTCGAGCCCGAGTACCTGGCTTCAGCCCGCATGGTGCTGCTGTCGGGCATCACCCAGGCCATCTCGCCCTCGGCCCAGGCCGCCACGCTCCAGGCCGCCCAGCTAGCCCGCTCGAGTGGCACCCTGGTAGCCTACGACCCTAACTACCGCCCGGCCCTGTGGGCCGAGCGCGGCGGGCTGGAAGTTGCCCGGCGGGCCTTCGTGGAACTCGCGCCCTACGTGGACGTGCTCCTGCCGAGCTTCCCCGCCGACCTGGCCCTGCTGGGCCTGGAGCACCTCGACCCTCCCGCGGCTCTGCAAGCCCTGGGCCGACACGTCCCAAGAAGCGGGCTCAAGGCCGGGTCCGAGGGGGCCTGGCTGGGTTGGGAGGGACGGCTGCTGCACGTCCCTGCGGCCTCTCCCCGGCACATCCGCGACACCACGGGCGCGGGGGATGCCTGGAACGGGGCCTTCCTGCACGGCCTCTTGCAGGAGCAGGAGCCTTTCGACGCCGCCGTCCAGGCCAACCGCCTGGCCGCGGCCAAGCTGGCCTATAGGGGGGCCATAGCGCCCAAACCCTGGCCGCTGGACACACACAGCGTCGTTTGAGGAGTTTGCATGCAGCTCAACGGTGAATGGGAAACGGCTGGACCAGGCGTCGAGCGTCGCCTGGTGGCTTTAGGCAAGCGCATGATGGCGGTGCGGGTCCGCTTCGCCAAGGATGCGGTCGGTGCCCTGCACGCGCACCCCCACGAGCAACTGACCCAGGTCCTCAGCGGGCGCTTTCGCTTCTGGGTGGGGGGGGAGGTGCTCGAGGTCGCCGCCGGCGACAGCCTGTGCATTCCCGGCGGCCTCGAGCACGGCACCCAGGCGCTGGAGGCGGGTGAACTGCTGGACATCTTCTCTCCCCTGCGCGAGGACCTGCTCGACGGCCCCACGGCCAGCCCGGAGTAAGGAGGCCAGATGCGACAGTTCCGCGACCCCCGAACCGGCCGGCTCATCACCCAGCTCACCGACCGGGGCAACAACGTCCACCTCTACTTCACCGAGAACTCCTTCGACCTCTCCCGCCCCGAGATCATCTTCCGCTCGGATCGAGCCTCCAAGCACGAGCGCGCGCCGCACGAGAACCCGCACTACAACCTCTTCCGCCTGAACTACCACACCGGCGAGATCACCCAGCTCACCGACGAGGACCACCCCGTCGGCAGCGTCACCAAGACCCCGGATGGCGAGCTCATCGCCTACCTCACGGCGGGAAAGGTCAAGCTCCTGGACACCCGCACGGGCAGGATCAGCGTGCTTTACGAGGACGAGGGGGGCTACAACCTCTACTCCCCCTCGATCAGCCCCAACCGCCGCTACGTGGGCTTCGCCCGCAACGAGCGGGTGCGGGCTGTCAACACCAACGTCAACTATGGGGGCTTCAAGGAGAGTTTCTACCAGATCAAAGACGGACGCATCACCCTCGCCCGCACGGACGGCTCGGGCTACTTCGACGCCTACTGCGACACCCACTGGCTGGGGCACTTCCAGTTCTCCCCGGACGATCCTACCCTGGCCATGTTCTGCCACGAGGGCCCCTGGAACCTGGTGACCCAGCGCATCTGGCTGCTCGACCTGGTAGCCCGGCGGGTTCGACCCATCTTCCGGCAGGACGAGCAGGACTCGGTGGGCCACGAATTCTGGACCCGCGACGGGCTGATCTTCTTCGACAACCGCGGCCCCGGCCACGACGGCACCATCACCTCCGAGGGCACCCAGGCAGTGGTGAAAGAGCCTGCCCCCAGCGAATTTCGCCCTTATGTCGGCTTCGTCGACCGCGACGGACGGCTGGTGCGCCGGGTGGAAATGCCCTACTACTGCAACCACTACCACGCCAACCCTTCCAACACCCTCCTGGTAGGCGACGACGCCGAGTGCCTGGTGCTCATCGACATCTCCACCGAGCAGGCGAGCCTCGAGGTACTCTGCCAGCACGGCACCTCCTGGCACACCCAGGCCAGCCACTGCCACCCCACCTGGAGCTGGGACGGCAAACGCATCCTCTACGCCTCCGACCAGGGTGGGCGGGTCAATCTGTACCTGCTCGAACTCTGAGCGCGATCCACGACCCCGCACATGGGCACTTGCCCCGCGAGCAGGGCGCCCAGACGGTTCTTGGCCCCCCAGGATGTATCTGCCAGTACAACCTGACGAGTTCAGGGTTTCCCGGTTGAAAAGTTCCTCCAGGGCCTGAGCCGCCTCTGCCCGTATTTCCCCGCTTCGGCCTCCCGGAAGACCTCGAGGGCTTTCTGGGCCAGCTCAGGGGGTTCACCGGTCAGAAGGCGCAGGACGAGGCTGGTATCCAGCCAGAAGCGCCCTACTTCTCCCGCGCCCACGCGCCCTCCCGCACTCGCCGCTCTTCCGCTTCGCCGGGAAAGGGAACCTCGCTCTTGAGGCGGCCCCGCAGGGCCTCGAGGGGTACCTTGCGCCGGGGTTTGAGCAGCACCTCTGCGCCCCGGATTTCAAACACCTTCGTGTGCTACCTCATAACGCCAGCGATAGCCATCCCGGCTCCGGCCGGGGACCTTCCGATTCTTCTTGCGACCCCTTTTTGCGGGGCCTGGCTTTCGTGCGCCCGGCCCTGCGCGAGCGGGCCTTGCGGGGTCGGCTCGAGACGCATTCTTCGCCGCGTAGCGGGGTGGAGCACGCCGAGCGTCAAGCCCGCGAGGCCGAGCGGAGGAAGGCGCTCCGCTCCCAGGCGCGGCTCCTCGCGCTCACCGAGGCCCAGCGCCAGAGCCCCAAGCGCGACCAGGCGCAGGCCCTCCAGGCGGAGGCCTACCAGCTCCTCTCCCTGGGCAGCCCGCTCAGGGGCTACTCCCGACTCAAGCAGGCCGGCACCCTGCTCCAAGGCCTGCCCGAGGCCGACCCCAGCGGCCCGACTTCCCTCGAGCCCTTCCTCGACGCCGTGCTGGCCCGCATGGGCCACGCCCCGAGGGGGCATGACCTCGAGGTGGCCCGCACCCTGCTGCACCTGGCCATGGAGGTGGGCCTGCACCGGGCCTACCACCCCGCCACCGGCGAGGTGGTCTTCCACCTGCCCCAGGGGGCGCTGGCCCTGGCGCTGTGGCCCGAGGTCAAGCCGGAAACCGGCCGCAAGCGGGTGCAGCGGGCCCTGGCCCGGCTCTCCGAGGCCGGCCTGCTGGCCTTCGCCCCCCGCGTGGGCAACGCCCGCGACCGCCAGACCGGGAAGCCGCTGGGCTGGAAGGACGGCACGGTCTTCCGGGTGCGCCTGAGCCCCGGCCGGGCCCGCCCCCTCACCCGTGAGGAGCTGGCCCACCCCTGGCGCGACCTCGAGGCCGACACCCGCCGAGGCCGCACCCTCCTCAAGGTCCGCAGGGGTCAGCAGAACCCGGAGGTGTCCCAATCACTTAAACACCCAGAGGGTGTTCCACCTGCTGAACTGCTTAAAGACTGGGCGTTACCCCCAGCAGTCTTGCCACAAACCCCGTTATCTGATTGGGACACCCCGGCCTCCCGGTGTACGGGCTCGCCCCGTCCCGAGAGGGGATCGTCCGTCTCCCGCCGCGCCGCCGCCCGCAACGCCCTCCAGGACGTGAAGCTCTGCGCCCGCGAGGAGCGCCGGGCCTTCGTGGGGGAGGCCGGCACCGCCCTGGCCCGGCTGCTCTCCGACGGGCAGAGTGCCGGCCTCTACCGCGCCCTGCTGTGGGGGGCCCTGCGCCGGCTCGACCGGGGGGAGGACCGCTTCGAGGCGCTGTGGAACGCCCTGGACCGGGTGCTGACCGACCTCGAGGAGGGCTTCGCCAGGAAGCCGGGGGCCCTGCTGGTGGCCCGGCTGCGGGAGGGCGGGCTGTGGGCCGAGCTGGTGGAGGGGGCGCCGTACCGGGTGGCCTGAAAAGGGGGCTCGGTTCGCTGAGAATACCTAGGCTCGCTAGAGGCTGGTAGGGAGGCAACCCAAACGAAGGCAGGCGGTTATGTTTAGGGCATGAAGCGCAGGCCGTACCCCTCGGACGTGAGCGATAAGGAGTGGAGTTTCGTGATGCCGTACTAGCCCTGCTGCCCTTGGATACAGCCCAGCGGAGGTACGATCTACGGGAGGTGTCGGGCGCCTTGCGCTGGGTGGCGAGGACGGGGCGCGGTGGGATTAGCGAGCAGGCGAGGCGCTGGATGCGGCGGGGGGTGTTCGAGGACCTGGTGCATGACCTGCGGGTAATGTTGAGACGGTTGGGTGGGCGAAACGAGCAGCCCAGTGCGGCGATCTACTCCCGCACAAAACACCAACATAGCCCGCGTGTAGGGGTGGGAACCGCGAACCGTGATCAATCCGCCACCAAAGCCGCGACCTGGCGAGCCCAGCCCTCCAGCACCGGCAGAGGCCCCGATAACCCACTCCGGGCGCGAAGCCACCCCCAGACGAACAGACCCGTGACCAGCAGCAGGTAGACGCCGACCAGGACCGAGTAGGGCTGGACGGGCAGCGTTCCCGGGGGCAGGGGTCGGCCTTGCGGCTGGAGCAGACCCGCAAGGAAAGCTACTACGGGCTCCGCGACGGCCGTGACAGCTATGAGGGCGGCAATCTGCAGCAGCTGTACCAGCAGAGCCGTCCTCCCCCTCAGCAGGGCGGCCAGCTGCAGGGCCAGCACCGCCAGCGCGAGGCTGGCGGGCATGGTCTGGGCATTGATCCACTGAGGCACTACGTAGAGGCCGATGGCGCTTGCCCAACACGAAGCAGTTAGTCGGCGGTCTTTATCGGTCGCTGGTTCATCCATGTTGAGCCTCCGCTATTGACAGCCACCCGGGGGCATGCCCGGGACATAGGTTGATTCATATGTTATGGAAATGAAGGCGGCGTCTACAGCATCGGACACACTGCCCTTAAAGGTCCAGCTGATCGGTTCCTGACCGAACACCGAGAAGAAGCGGGTGGTCTGCTGACCTGGGAGCAGAACAACAGTTTCCTCCTGCTTCCCTTCCGTCGAGTACTGGGCGGTGAAGTCAAGAGACACCGGGAGTGGGTTCATGTTCTTGAACGTCACCCAGACTCCCTGGCCAAGCTGCGTAGGCGGCAGCACGTACTCCTGCCGGGTAGGGTAAATGAAAGCGTCGCTGGCGTAGTAGTTGCGCTTGTTCTTATCGATCACCCTAACGTTACGGATTGCCAGGCCGGAGTCGACGAGTGAGTCCCCCACGTCCCATACTACCGCCGTGAGGGTGACGGCTTTACCCGGGACTCCCAAGGGCTTGGCCGCGAAGGGGGTCACGTCGGCCGAAAAGCTGATTTCAGGCGCCGACGCGTTAAAGCCGGCTGCACTGCCCATGCTCCAGGAAGAGCCGTTGAGGTTCCCCTGGCTCAAAATCTGTGTACCAACAGGGGTGGCAAGGTAGACGATAAAGCTGTCGTTGTACCTGGAGCCATACCATTGGGGATACTCGTCCGAGAGGAACTGCACACTGCCCACCAGGGTATCGGAGCCAACGGCCGGGACGAAGCTCTGGCTGATAAAACCCGCCGAGCGGTCGTTGTAGCGGGTGGTGACCAGTCCATAGAACGGGGAGCCACAACTGCTGCTCAAGGACGCGCTTTGGCTTTTCAACGAACTCCCCGGGCTCCCCTGGGACTGACCGCTTGGCAAAACCTGGACGCGTCCCTCGTATTCCCAGCCGCTGAGTGTGCCGCTCGAGAAGTCGCCGTTCGTGAGCCCATCGTTAACCCGGGCCGGCTCCTTAACAAGGAGAGTGAGGGTCTGGGAGGGTGTGCTGGCCGTCAGGAAGGACGCCAGGTTGCCGGAAGCTGCGGTAGCGGGATCGAAAGCGATGGCGATCAGCGAACCCTGCAAAGGGAGCCCGGTGAAGCGGAAGCTGCCGGTACTGTCAGCAATCGTTGAGGCTACAAAGCCTGTCTCGGCAAAAGCAACCGTCACCGTGGCATTCGGTACGGCTGCGTTCTGTGCGTTTAACACCCTGCCGGAGAGGGTGCCGTCGCCTTTTGGAGCAACCACCAGGAGTGCGTTGGCCCGCGGAGCGGTATCGAGCACGCCTCCGGTGATGGAGGCGTACATCAGCCCGTCCGCGGTTACAGCCTCCAGTAGGAAGTGGCCCTCGCTCGGCAACGCTTCGAGGTTGATCGAGAAAAGGCCTTGCCCGCTTGTTGTGCTGCTATGGCTTACCCCCGTGCCGGCGAAGGTCATCCGAACTGTGGCACCCTCGACGAACCTGCCTTGCGGATCAACAACCGCGCCAGATATGCCGGGCATGGAATCTGACTCTATGGTTACCACCACCGAACTGCCAGGCTGGCTTCGTAGCTGCACCACCAGGAGATTATCCGCACTGAGTTCAACCTCTTTTACTATTTTGTCCGTCTGCTTGCTGAAATCGCTCGGGTCCAGGATTCGCTCGCCGTTCAGCTCGATCACTGCACTGCTTACACGTCCCCAGCGACCTTCTCCGTTCTGGACAGTGATGGTATAGGTCCCAGGGGTAGCCGTGAAGCGTTCGACAACATCCTGAGGTCTTCCGGTTTGCCGCACATAAGTGCGCGGGCCGAAGACCACGGTCTTGGCAACCCACTCGATGCGGGAGTTCAATCTCGAAGCTGCGGCAGAGGCTGTGGTATGCGCTGGTAGCTTGCCCTCCGCAGGCTTGCCCCTTGAGGCGAGCACCTCTGGGGGGAGCGTCTGGTTTTTGGCTTCTTCAAGCGGCGCACTGCACGAAACCAACAGCATAACCGCCGTCACGGCGCATAAGATCCATCTGGTCATTTTAAATTTCCTCCACGCTTGGATTATAGATATACATTTTCTTCGGTTGAGCATTTACTTAGTATATATCTGAGTTTTTGTGGAAACGTAGTCAGAAAAATAGATGAGGCACGGGATTAATTAAACTAACAGACAGGGTGCTGCACTCGTCTGCACGACGGTAACGGATTGCGTTCCTAGAAGTACGTACACCTCTGCCCCCAGGCAGGGGGCGTGGCGGAGCGCACCCCCGGCGCCTTCCTCGCCCGTTATGGCCTCAACGAGCTGCGGCCCGAGCGGCGCCTGATGTACCGGGTGGTCAGGCGGCGCCTCCCCTCACTCCAGGACGAGGTCCAAGACCCCCTGGAGTTCCATGTGCTGCGGCTGCTCCAGGCCTACGCCCTCGAGGTGCTGCCGGCGGGGGAGCGAGAGCCTGAGCGGGTGAGCCGCCCGGTCTTGGGGGTCCTGGGGCAGACCGATCTGTTCCCCACGCGTGATACCCTTGAGGCTTAGAGCGGGATGCAGGTACGGGTCGAGGGTCCCGACCGCTGGCGGCTGTTCAAGGGCCGAAAGCTCTGGGGTGAGTTCACCGACGGACAAGCCTACGAGACCGCTTTCCTGCTGAGCCGTATGGCGGAGCCGATCCACACCGTGGAGGAGGACACCCTGGGGCGGCAACGCAGTGACGGCATGGGCTGGTTAGCCGACGCGAGGGAGGACTCGCCGAGGGTGACTTATACCAACCTTAGATAGATAGTCATCCATTGGGGATCCACCTGAACCCCGCCACCCCCCGGATGACCTCGGGGTGCTCCTGGAGATAGACACAGCGCTCTACCAGACGCTCTTGCAAAGCCTCCAAG
>NZ_QWLA01000048.1 GCF_003574095.1 Calidithermus roseus | reverse complement strand
CAGCGCAAGCCCCTAGAGTAGCCGCCTTCGGCGGCGTGGAGCTACGAAACCGAAGAATGCGTCCGGGCCCGGACGCATGGTTTCGAGGTTCCTTCCCCGACCAACACGCCACGCCCAGGCGTGGCGTAGGTCTGGTCGGGGACTGCCGCCCCACACCCCGTTGGTTCAACGCTGGGTGCCTGTCCCCAGCCATGGTCTAAGTCCCACCACACGCCCCACAACACCCCGTCGTTGATGAGGAAGCCTCGAAACCACCCCGACCGGTAGCCCAAAATCGGGTAGGGAATGGCGTTATGCCGAGCGGTGGCAATCAACATGGCCACACCAAGCCTCGAGAGCCTGCTGAGGTCCAGGAGGGAGCGCCTGCTGGTCTAAAAGCGCATTGCAGCACGAAAAATCCCCGGAAGCTCGTGCCTCCAGGGATTTTGCCGTCGCGTACGGCTTTTTCGCTGGTGCCAAGGGGCGGAATCGAACCGCCGACACTGCGATTTTCAGTCGCATGCTCTACCGACTGAGCTACCTTGGCTCGCGGCGCGCCGGGCGCAGCGCGGGCTTCGGCTACGCACGGCACGCGTTTTTGGCGGCCCGGACGGGACTTGAACCCGCGATCTCCCACGTGACAGGCGGGTATGTTAACCAACTACACCACCGGGCCAGAATTTCGGCTGCTTTGGGCTTTCCAAAGGCAGCACATAGGATGATAGTCGAGGTAGCTAGGCCTGTCAAGCAAAGGCCATGAAAGAGCATCCCTCGAGCCCCCTGAGCTGGCGGGAAGTGCTGGCCCGCCACAAAAGCCTGCGCGGCATCGCGCGGGACAGCCTCCTGGTCGATAGGGGGGAATCCGGCTACCGCAACCGCTTCCTGGCCGATGGGCGAATCGTGTATCCGGGTGAGGGCCTCGAGGGCAACCAGCAGCCCACCGGAGGAAATGCCATCCTGCTCGAGGCCCTCCAAACCCGGCGACCTTTGCGGGTCTTTCTGCGCGAGGGTGCCAACCGCTGGCGGGATCTGGGGTTTTACCGGGTGGAGGCGGTGGAGTACCGTCTGGAAGAGGCCAAAGGGCGTTACGCCTACTGGTTCACCCTGGTTCCCATGGAAAGCGATGGAAAGTTTTCCACAAGTTGAGTCGGTTATCCACAGACTTATCCACAGGTTTCCACAATTGATCCGGAGTTATCCACAGTCTGCAAAAAAGCCCGCAGCTTCTGGGGAGATTTGAGTCCCGGAGCCTCTTCTACCCCGCTCGAGACGTCCACGGCGTAGGGCCTGAGGGCCAGGACCGGGCCCAGGTTCTCCGGGGTCAGGCCGCCTGCCACGATGAGGCGGGGGTGATGGCGGAGGGGCTCGAGCCACTCCAGCGGGTAGCCCTGCCCGCTGCCGGGGCTGGCGCCGTCGAGCATCAGGGCGTCGGCGGGGTAGTCGGCGAGGCGGGGATCGGCGGGGCCGGAGAGCTTGAAGGCCTTGATGAGCGGGAAGTGCGCGCGCAGGGCCTCGGCCCACTCGGGCGGCTCGTCGCCGTGGAGTTGCGCCACCTGGAGGCGGGCGGTGCGCATGGCCTCGAGCACGGCCTCGGGCGGGGTATCCTGGAACACCCCCACGCGGGTGATGAAGGGGCCGAGCGCCCGGCTGATGGAGGCATAGTGTTCAGGAGGGCGGTAACGCCTGGAACTGGGCACCAGGATGAAGCCCACCGCCCAGGCCCCCCACCGCTCGGCCAGGAGGGCGTCCTCGAGGCGGGTGATCCCGCAGATCTTGGCCTTGACCACGACCTCAGTGTAGCGGCTGGAACCCCCTCTCGCTCCTCGCTCGGGGTCTCTGCCGCGAATCTGGCCCAGGGTAAAATCGGGCAGTCCGCGTTTAGGAGAACCCATGGTTCAGCACGCCAACATCGACCGCAGCCGAGTCCAAACCCTGATGGAGCGTGAAAAGGCCCTCTTCGCCGAGCGCCATCCCCGATCCCAGCAGTTCCACCGGCGTAGCCAGGATTCCCTGCTGGCCGGGGTTCCCATGCACTGGATGACCCGCTGGCCCGGCGGCTTCCCCCTCTTCGTGGCCGAGGCCAGGGGGGCCACCTTCCGCGACGTGGACGGGCTGGAGTACATCGACTTCTGCCTGGGCGACACCGGGGCCATGACCGGGCATTCCCCGCCTGCCGTGCTGCCCAAGATCACCGAGCAACTCGCCAAGGGCATCACCACCATGCTCCCCAGCGAAAACGCCTTCTGGGTGGCCGAGGAGTTGCAGCGTCGCTTTGGCCTAAAGTACTGGCAGTTCGCCCTCAGCGCCACCGACGCCAACCGCTTCGCCCTCAGGCTGGCCCGCGCCGTCACCGCTCGCCCCAAGGTTCTGGTGTTCAACGGCTGCTACCACGGCACCGTAGACGAAGCCTACGTCAGCCTGGTAGGCGGCGAGGCCCGCAGCCGCCCCGGCAACATCGGGCCGCAGATCGACCCCACCCTCACTTCCAAAGTGGTCGAGTGGAACGACCTGGAGGCCCTCGAGGCCGCCTTAGCCCCCGGCGACGTGGCCGCGGTGCTGGCCGAGCCGGTGATGACCAACGTGGGCATCGTGCACCCCGAGCCGGGCTACCACCAGGCCCTGCGCGAGCTGACCCGCAAATACGGCACCCTGCTGATCCTCGACGAGACCCACACCCTCTCGGCGGGGCCGGGGGGCTACACCCGCAAGCACGGCCTCGAGCCCGACATGCTCACCGTGGGCAAGCCGCTGGGGAGCGGCATCCCTGCCGCCGCCTACGGCTTCACCGAAGAACTCGGGCACCGGGTCCACGCTCTCATCCAGCCCCCCTATGCCGACACCGGCGGCATCGGCGGCACCCTGGCCGCCAACGCGCTCTCGCTGGCGGCGATGCGGGCCACCCTCGAGCACGTCCTCACCAAGGAAGCCTACGAGCGCATGATCGCCCTGGCCGAGCGGCTGGAGTGGGGGGTGAAGGGCGTCATCGCCAAGCACAAGCTCCCCTGGCACGTCACCCGCGTGGGCTGCCGCGTCGAGTACCTCTTCCGCCCCAACCCCGCCAAGAACGGCTCCGAGGCCCTGGCCGGCCAGGACCCCGACCTCGACCCCTTCATCCACCTCTACATGCTCAACCGCGGCATCCTGCTCACCCCCTTCCACAACATGGCCCTGATGTCGCCAGCGACGCTCGAGGAGCACGTGGACCGGCACACGGAGGTGTTCACGCAGGCGGTGAAGGAGCTGCTGTAAGGGCGTTCAGCGATCAGCCGTCAGCGGGAAGCCCATGGCCTGTCAAGGGCCGAGGGCCAAGGCGTAGAACGTACGACGTAGGACGTACGACCCGCGCCCGGCCATCGCCCACCCGTTCCCAAACACCCGGCCACAGACTGTATACTGTATACACTTATGTCCAAGCTCGAGGCCGAAGTGGTCATCTGCGGGGCCGGGATCGCCGGGATTGCCGTGGCTTACGAACTGGCGGTGAAGCGCGGGGTGAAGAACGTGGTGCTGCTCGAGCAAGACGCTCCCCTCTCGCTCACGAGCGACAAGTCCACCGAGTGTTACCGCAATTGGTGGCCTGGTCCTGATGGCGCCATGATCGCCCTGATGAACCGCAGCATCGAGCGGCTTGAGCACATCGCTCGTGAGAGCAACAACCGCATTGGGCTGGGGCGGCGGGGCTACCTCTACGCCACCGCCGAGGCGGGCAAGGTACTGGAGTTGGCAAGGGCCGCCGAGAACGCCGCGCGGATGGGGGCGGGGCCGCTGAGGGTCCACGAGGGCAAGGGGGAAAGCTATGCCCCCGCGCCTGCCCACGGCTTCGAGGGCCAGCCGGACGGGGCCGACCTCATCACCGACAAAGCCCTGATCCGGCGGCACTTCCCCTACCTGGCCGAGGACACCGTGGCCGTGCTGCACGCGCGGCGGGCCGGGTGGTTCTCGGCGCAGCAGTTGGGGATGTGGATGCTCGAGCAATCCCGCGCCCACGGGGTGCGGCTGGTGCAGGGCCGGGTGACGGGGGTCCAGACCACGGCGGGGCGGGTGAACGCGGTGGAGGCAGAGCGCGCGGACGGCTCGGCCTTCAGTGTCCGGACCCCCTGCTTCGTCAACGCGGCGGGGCCCATGCAGAAGGCCGTGGGGCGGATGCTGGGGGTAGAGCTTCCCGTCTTCGCCGAACTCCACCTGAAGATGAGCTTTGCCGAGCACCTGGGCGTGGTGCCCCGCGAGGCCCCCATGCTGATCTGGATGGACGAAGTGCGGCTGCCCTGGAGCCCGGAGGAGCAGGAGATGCTGGCCGAAGAGCCCTCGACGCGCTGGCTGCTCGGCACCTTCCCTTCGGGCGTCCACTGCCGCCCCGACGGGCATGGCGAGAGCAACACCCTGATCGTGCTGTACAACTACCACCTCGAGCCGCTCGAGCCCCGCTTTCCCCTGCCCTCCGACCCCCACTACGCCGACGTCGCCCTGCGGGGCATGTCGGTGATGGTTCCGGGGCTGCGGCGCTACTTCGACAGGGCTCCCAAGCCCTACATTGACGGGGGCTACTACGTCAAGACCCGCGAGAACCGCCCCCTAATCGGGCCGCTGGGGGTGAAGGGGGCCTATGTCGTGGGGGCGCTCTCCGGTTTCGGCGTGATGGCGGCGTGTGCGGCGGGGGAGTTGCTGGCGGCGCACATCTTGGGCGACCCGCTGCCCGAGTACGCCCCGGCTTTCGCGCTCGAGCGCTACGAGGACCCCGAGTACCGGCGGAGGCTCGAGCAATTTGGCGACGGAGCCCAGCTATAGCCCCGAATTTTAAGGTAGGCTTCGCACGATAGCCTATGCACACCATCGCTTTTCAAGACGCCATGGGTGGCAACCACTGCTGGGGCTGCGGCAAGGACAACCCCAAGGGACTGCAAATCAAGAGCTACTGGGAAGGCGAGGAGGCCGTCTGCACCTTCCATCCCCGTCCCGAGCACATGGCCGGGCCCACCCACATCCTCAACGGCGGCATCATCGCCACCGTGCTCGACTGCCACACCGTCTGCACCGCCATGGCCGCGCTCTACCGGGCCGAAGGACGCGAGATCGGTGAGGAGCCCATCATCTGGTGCGCCACGGCCAGGCTGGACGTGACCTATCTGCGCCCCGCCCCCATCGACCGGCCCGTGCACCTGAGGGCCAGGGTCGAGGAGATCGCCGGGCGCAAAGTACGCCTTAGCTGCACGCTGTACTCCGAGGGGCTCGAGTGCGCTCGGGCCGAGGTGCTGGCGGTGCGGGTGCCCGAGGAGTGGCGCACGGCACCAAGAAGCGGATAGCCGAACGTAAAACGTCTGGTGTAGGGGTGGGTCTCGAGCTCACCCTGTTCTCCCCCCTTAACGGGGGGATAAAGCCATTGGACAAGCTCACTGTGGAGACCCGACAAACGACAAACATCCGTTGCGAGGTACTCAACCCTCCTTTGGCCTTTGAACCTCGACACCCCTCCCAGAGTCACTACCGTTCGCCCAGCTTCACGCCCAGCTCGTGGATCTGCCCGCCGCGCCAGAGCTTAAGCCGGACCTGGGTGCCCCCGGAAAGCTCGCCGAGGATGCCCAGGAGTTCCTCTAAGCGCTCCAGGGGCCTGCCATCCAGGGCCAGCAGCACGTCGCCCACCATCAGCCCGGCCTGCTCGGCAGGGCCACTCTCCTCCACCGACACCAGCAGCAGCCCCACGCCCTGCCCGGCCCCTTCGGGCAGGCGCACCGGCTGGGCGCTCACCCCCAGGTAGCCCCGGCGCACGGTGCCGTGCTTTTGCAGGGCCTCGACCACCCGCCGCAGGGTAGGCAGGGTGAGGGTCAGGGCCAAACCCCGGCGCAAGGCCTGGGTATTGAGGCCGATAAAGCGGCCCTCAGCATCCACCAGTGGGCCGCCTGAAAAACCCGGATACAGCGAAACATCGGGCTGCACGTAGCGCTCGAGCCTGCCTCCCATGGGCGTGCGCCACTCCCCGGCCACGTTGCTGAGGATGCCCAGGCTGGCCCGTAGGCGCTTGCCCGGCCAGCCCAGCGCCAGCACCATCTGCCCCACCCTGAGCCCTTCGGGGTCGGCCCACTTTGGTACAGGCAATTCGGCGGCCTCGAGCCTGAGCAGGGCCAGGTCGGTCGCGAGGTCGCGCCCTACCACGCTGGCTTCCCGGCTTTGCTCACCCGGCAGGGTCACTTCCACGTCCGAGCGGCGCAGGGTGTGGGCGGCGGTGATCACGAAACCATCCGCCGACCATACGATGCCCGTAGAGCCCGTCCAGCGCCCGGCATCCACCCGCACCACCGATTTTCCCGCGCTTTCAACCGCCGAGGCCAGGGCATTGGAGAGTTCGAGAATTGGATTGCTCATGCCCTAGAGCCTAGGCTTTGGACTACGAGCGACGCATCCGCCGCTCGAGCAGCTTCGACCTGGCCATCTGGCCAGGAAGCAGGAGGCTGCGAGTTAAGTCACCCCGCCCCGCGGTGGGCTTGTCCAATGGCCATGCGCAGGCCTCGACATCCCTCTACAGCATCACCAGCCCCAACCGCGCCGCCCGCACCACCGCCTCGGTGCGGCTGTGCACTCCCAGCTTGCTCAGGATCGAGGCCACGTGGAACTTGGTGGTACGCTCGCTGATTTCCAGCCGCCGGGCGATGGCCTTGTTGGACAGGCCCAAAGCCAGGAGCCGGAGGACCTCGAGTTCACGCTCGGTGAAGGGCTCGAGCGGGGGTTCGGCTTCGAGGTCGTTGCCCTGGGGCTTGAGTGTCAGTTCAGTCAGTTCAGGCGCGATCACCACCAAGCCCCGCGCCAGGGCCCGGATGGCCGCCGTGAGCATCTCGGGCTCGCTGTCGCGCAGCAAGACCCCCCGCGCCCCATGCGCCAGCCAGGCGGCAGCCTGCGACTCGCTTTCGACCAGGACCAGTACGGGCGGCTCGAGGGCTTCCAGATCGGCGCTGTCCTCCCCCACTTCCCACAGCACCACGTCGGGCTGGTAGACCCACCACTCGGCAAGGCTGCTGAGTTGCCCCACCACCTCCAGCCCCGACTCCTCCCCCAGTGCCGCTGCCAGGCCGGCCCGCGCCCAGGGGTCATCACCCACAATGAGCACCCGAGTTCCCAACGAGGCTAACCCTAGCCCACGGCGCAGCCAGCCCACGGTGAGAGGGCTCACGCTGACAAGCGAAGAGCCATCCTGAGGGAGAGCTAAAGCCGGGCTTGACCCAAACCCCACCCAGGCTCGAGGCTTTTCCTGCTTTGATGAGCGCGGGAGGAACAAGCATGAACCGCGCACTTCGCTCGATGGCAATGGCGACAGTCCTGGCAGGGCTGCTGGCAGCTTGCAGCAGTTCGACGCCTGAAAACAGCAAACCCATGTCCCCCGAGGCAGCTAAAGCCGCCGCTAAAGCCGCCCTGCGCGACCTGTCGCTGGGCAGCGGATTGGTGCGCGGCCCCAGCGGCATCGTGCCGCAGAGCGCGGCCAGGGTTGGCCTCTCCGCCCAAGTGCTGGGGGCACTGGAGGGGCTGGGCATTCCCATGGGGCAGGCCCTCGAGGCCGGATGTACGATCAGCGTCGAGCCACTGCCCTTCACCGACGACGATCAAGACCTCGTACCCGCCAGCGCTACACTCAAGGTCGATTGCACCCTCGACAATGCGGGTGGCTACAGCTACACCCTCAAGGGCTCGCTGAAGCTCGAGGACAACGACGATAACTTCAAGAACAGCGGCTTCCGGCTGGCCTTCGAGGGCTTCTCCGACAAGGCCACCAAGGGCGATTACTCCATCGAGCGCAGCTTCGAGGGCAGCTTCGCCCTCGACTCCAAAGACCCCGCCCTCTACAAGATCGACAAGGGCTACAACGTCTTGGTCAAGGAAAGCAGGGCCGGACAGACCGACACCCTGGCGGCCACCTTCGACGCGAGCGAGACCTACGCGCCCGACGACCCAAGCAAGCCCATCCTGGCGGGCGACTTCACCGTTGATAAGAACCAACCCGGCAGCCTGGTGGTGAGCAAGAACGCCGATAGCTACCGCTGGAACTGGTTCACCGACCCCACCCTGCACTACACCTTCAGTTGCACGGCCACCACCGACGAGGGCGTGTGGATCCCCTTCGACGACGGGGCAGTGGTCTATACCTACAACGACTCCAAGGGCCAGAGCGCAACCCTGCGCATCGAGTTCACCGGCTGCGGCAGCTACACCGTGACCCTCAACGGCGAAGTGCTCGAGTAGCCCTTTCCCACGAAACCGCCAACCCCAGACAAGATGCCTGGGGTTGGCCGGTCTTCCATTTTGCGGTCAGACGTTTGGCGTTCGGCGTTTCTTCAAACTGTCCCCAGCTTGGCTGCCGTCTCGAGGTCCATCTCCTCCTCGGGCTCCTCCACCAGGGCGCGGCGCTGGAGCAGTTCCTTGCCGCCCTCGAGGCGGCGGATTTCCTCGATGAACTGCTCGGGTGAGGCGAACTCGCGGTAGACCGAGGCAAAGCGGATGTAGGCCACGGGGTCCAGCTCGCGCAAGAAGGCCAGGGCCCGCAGCCCGATCTCCTCGGAGGTGATCTCCATCTCCTTGACCGTGTCCTCGAAGCCAAAGGCGAACTTGTAGAGCACCTCGGGGTCGAGCTTGCGCTTCTGGGTGGCGAGGGTGAGGCCGCGCAGCAGCTTGTTGGGGTCGAAGGGCTCGCGCCGCCCCGAGCGCTTGATGACCATCAGGGGCTCGGCGTTGGCGCGTTCGTAGGTGGTGAAGCGCCGCTTGCAGCTCGGGCACTCGCGCCGCCGCCGAATGACCGAGCCTTCGTCAGAAGGGCGCGAGTCGAGCACGCGGGTGTCAGGATGGGCGCAGTAAGGGCAATTCACAAGCGACCCCCAGACTGAAGCGGCATGGAGCGTGCGGTTTCAGCCATCTCTATTCAGCATACGGTTTGAGGCAATTTTCACAGCGATCTGGGTGACTTAAGGCAATTCGCGCAGCAGATCGTAGAGTTCGGGCGGCTGGGGCGGTTCGGGGAGCAATACCTCCATCACCAGCCCGCGAATGCCCTCCGAGACCATCGAACCCAGGCCGATGGTGCCGCGCACGAGGGCCTGGTCGTACTCCTCGCTCGAGGGGTCGCGGCTGGGTACCACCCCGTTGACCCGCACGTTGGTCGGGAAGATGCGGGTAGCCCCCTCGATGAGGCCGGTCACCGCGCCTCGGATGGCCGCTACGTGGGGTTGTTCGCGGTGCATGGGCGGCAGCACGATGGTCACGAAACCTCCGCCCGAGAGGTAGCGCAACCCCTGCTGGAGCACGTAGAGGCTGGACTTCACGTCGGCGTTGAGGAGGTCGTACCACTCGCCCTCGAGCAGCTCCACGAAGGCCGTCTTGCTCTCGGCGGTGGTCACGTGCACGATGCCGTCGAGCATCCCGAACAGTTCCTCGATCTTCTCGAAGGTGGTCATCACGTCCAGCACCACCGACATGTCGCCGCGGATGGGAATGGCGGTAGCTCCCAGCGCCTCGACCTCCGAGGCGACCCCGGTGGCCAGCTCCACGTCGGGGTCGACGGTGACCACGGTCGCCCCGTTGCGCCCGTAGGCGTGGGCAATAAAGCGACCATAGCCCCGCCCAGCCCCGGTGACCATCACGATGCGTCCCGACAGGCCCAGAAGGTCTCGGTCTCGAGGTGGCGTTGTGCTCATCCCAACGAGTTTACCGTGTAAGGGGCTTGAAGGTAATGGCTCGCCAAGGCGGCGGTCAGCCAAAAGCTCGTGGCCTGTGGCGCAGGGAGGCGGGGAAACGTTTGTAGCCCGTGGTGAATAGAGCGAGCCCAGGCCAAGCAGACGTAGCCCTGAAGTCGCAATTCAAAACCTTACTTGGCTCTAGAGTAGAACTTTGCTACCATCCAAATTCTGACGGCCCGGTTCGGTGGACGGCAAAAGCGCCAAAAACGAGGTTCGAGAGGCTCCGCGTATTGGCGGAGGAGCAGCACGGAGGCCAATGAAAACGGATCAGTCGGTATGGGGAATGCTGCGGGAGTTGTCGCCGTACTTCCGCCGCTATGCCCGGCCCTACTTTTGGGGTTTGCTGGCCGGGTTGATGGGCATTGGGTTCAACGTATTGTCCCCCTACTTCCTGGGGCAGGCTATTGACGCCATCCGGGTGGGGGGAGCTTACCTGCCTTACGTGGGCATGATCGTGGGGGCGGCGCTGCTGGCGGGCCTGCTCTCTTATGCCAACCGCCAACTGGCCATCGTCGCCAGCCGCTACATCGAGCACGACCTGCGCATGGACCTCTTCAAGCACCTGCTGGCTCTGGATGCCTATTACTACGGCAAGAGCCGGGTGGGTGACCTGGTCAACAAGATGAACACCGACCTAGGCGCGGTGCGCGAGATGATGGCCGGGGGGGTGAACATGGGCACGCGCATCGTGGCGGGCCTACTGTTCGCCTTCGTCTCGATGTATCTGGTCAACTGGAGGCTCGCCGCCATCCTGACGCTGATCGTGCCCCTGATCATCGTGATCATGCGCTTCGTGCTGCGGGTCATCGACCGGCGCTACCGCGAGAGCCAGGAGGTCTTCGATCAGATCTCCACCCGCGCGCAGGAGAACTTCTCGGGCATCCGGGTGGTCAAGGGCTTCGCCCTCGAGCAGCGCGAGCTCGCCGCCTTCCAAGCCCTCAACCGCCAGTACATCGAAAAGAGCCTGGCCCTCGCCCGCATCGAAGGCCCCATGCTGTGGTCGCTGATGGGGTTGCTGATGGGCTTCGCGGTGCTCACCGTGCTGTGGCTGGGCGGGGGTTACGTGATCCGGGGGGAGATGTCGGTGGGGCAGCTGGTGCAGTTCAACGCCTACCTGCTGCAACTCTCCTGGCCGGTGCTGGGGCTGGGCTTCGTGCTCTCCATGTTCCAGCGGGCCGCTACGAGCTACAAGCGTCTGCGGGAGCTGCTCGACGAGAAGCCCCGCATCCAGGACCCCGTGGCTCCCGTACAGCCTGAAGACCTTAGCGGCGAGGTCAAGTTCGAGGGAGTGAGCCTGGAGCTGAACGGGCGCACCCTACTCAAGGACATCACCCTCACCATCCCCGAGGGCATGACCCTGGGCATCACCGGGCGCACCGGCAGCGGCAAGACCTTGCTTGTGAGCCTGATCCCGCGGCTGCTCGAGGCCAGCCAGGGCCGGGTGCTCGTCGGCGGCCACGACGTGCGCGAGTTGCCCCTGGCCACCTTGCGCCAGGCGGTGGGGATGGTGCCGCAGGAGCCCTTCCTCTTCTCCGACACCCTGGCCGAGAACATCGCCTTCGGCCTGGGCGCCGTCGACCGCGAGCGCGTGGAGTGGGCCGCGAGGCTGGCCGGGGTCCACGACGACATCATGGGCTTTCCCAAGGGCTACGACACCTCGCTGGGCGAGCGCGGGGTGACGCTGTCGGGCGGGCAGCGGCAGCGCACTGCGCTGGCGCGGGCGCTGGCCAAGCGGCCCAAGGTGCTCATCCTCGACGACGCCATGAGCGCAGTGGACACCGAGACCGAAGCGCGCATCCTGGGCGGGCTCAAGCAGGTGCTGGGCCAGCAGACCACGCTGCTCATCGCCCACCGCACCAGCACCCTGAGGTACGCCGACTGGATCGTGGTGCTCGAGCAGGGCCGCATCGCCGAGGAGGGCACCCACGAGATGCTCTTGGAGCAGGGCGGCCTCTACGCCGAGCTCGACCGCATCCAGCGGCTGCAGGCGGAGGTGGAGTGATGGCGCCGAACACCGAAACCGCCTTCTTTGGTTCGATCGAGACGATGACCTCGAGGCCCGCTCATCCATTGACCCTCTATCCCCACGCCTGGCGTTCGGCGCCGGGCGTGGGACGTTAGGCGACTGCTATGCACGAAGAAGAAGCCTTTAAGAAATCCTTCGACGCCCGGCTGGCCCGCCGCATCCTGACCTACGTGCGCCCCTACCGGCTCCAGGTGGCGCTCGCGCTCGTGTGCTTGTTGGTGGGCACCCTGACCACGGCGGCCACGCCGCTGTTCTTGAAGTACGCCATCGATAACGCCATCCTGCCCAAACAGGCGCTCGAGCTCGCCCAGCGCTATGAGATCTTGCTCTACATCAGCCTGGCCTTCCTGGGCGTGCGCGTCCTCGACTTCTTCGCCCGCTACGGCCAGATTTACCTCATCAGTTGGGTTGGCCAGCACGTGCTCTTCGACCTGCGCAGCGAGATCTTCTCCAAGCTGCAGCGGCTGCACCTGGGCTACTTCGACAAGAACCCGGTGGGCCGCCTGATGACCCGCATCACCTCCGACGTCGATGCCATCAACCAGTTCATCACCGGCGGGCTGGTGGGGCTCATCGCCGACCTGTTCCTGCTGGGCGGCATCATGGGCTTCATGCTGGTGCTCGACTGGAAGCTCTCGCTGGTGGCCTTCACGGTAATCCCGGTGCTCCTGGCGGTGACCACCTGGATTCGCAACGGGATGCGCGAGGCTTACCGCGAGATGCGGCTGCGGCTGGCGAAGCTCAACGCCTCCTTGCAGGAGAACCTCTCGGGCGTACAGACCACCCAGCTTTTCAGCCGCGAGCCGCGCAACGAAGCGGGCTTTGGAGCACTCTCGCTGGACCTGCGCGCCTCGTGGGTGAGGATCATCTTCTGGTTCTCGCTGTTTTTCCCCATCGTGGGCTTCTTGGGCGAATCCACGGTGGCGCTGGTGCTGTGGTACGGCGGGGGCCAGGTGGTGCAGCAAGCCCTCACATTGGGCCTGCTGGTGGCCTTCGTGGACTACGTGCGCCAGTTCTTCCAACCCCTGCAAGACCTCTCCGACAAGTTCAACATCTTCCAGGCCGCCATGGCCTCCGCCGAGCGCATCTTCGGCCTGCTCGACACGCCCGAGGAAGTCTCCGACCGCCCCGGGGCCATCCGGGTCGAGCGCTTCCGCGGCCAGATCGACTTCGAGGACGTGTGGTTCGCCTACGGCAAGCGCGGCGAGCCCAAGCCGGACGGCACCAGGGCCAACAGCCTCAAGCAGAAGGAGGCCGAGACCGAGGACTGGGACTGGGTGCTGCGGGGCGTGTCCTTCCGCATACGCCCTGGCGAGAAGATCGCCCTGGTAGGGGCCACCGGCGCGGGCAAGACCAGCGTCATCAGCCTGATCGCCCGCTTCTACGACGTGCAGCGGGGCGCGGTCAAGATCGACGGCCAGGACGTGCGCGACTACCTACAGCGCGACTTGCGCCGCGCCATCGGCATCGTGCTGCAAGACCCCTTCCTCTTCAGCGGCACCATCGACTACAACCTGCGCCTGGGCGACGAGAGCATTCCCATGCAGCGGGTGGAGGAGGTCGCGAAGTTCGTGGGGGCCCACGAGTTCATCAGCGCCCTGCCGGGCGGCTACCAGAGCGTGCTGCACGAGCGCGGCGGCGGCCTCTCGACGGGCCAGAAGCAACTACTGGCCCTGGCCAGGGCCATCCTGCACAACCCCGATATCCTGCTCATCCTCGACGAGGCCACCGCCAACGTCGATTCCGAGACCGAGGCTAAGATCCAGGAAGCCCTATGGCGCGTGATGGAAGGCCGCACCTCGGTCATCATCGCCCACCGCCTCTCGACCATCCGCCACGTCGACCGCATTCTGGTCTTCCGCAAGGGGAAGCTGCTCGAGGAAGGCAACCACGAGGAACTGCTGGCGAAGGGCGGGTACTACGCCAAGCTCTACGAGTTGCAGTACGCGCATGGGTGAGGATGTCGGTGCTGAGGGCTAAACGCCCTTTCTCTATCCCCCTTTTGCTTCCCGCTTGTCATTTCCCTCCCTACTCTCCCACCTGCCGCGCCAGCTCCGCCAGCGCTTCGCTCCAGTCCTCGCCCACGGTGAGGGTGTGGTGGGGCTTGTGAACGCGCCGAGCCAGCTTGCGGGTCAGGCTGGGGATGGGGTCGGAACCGGGCACCATCAGGTAGATCAGGGCCTTGACCTTGCCCAGGCGAGAAAGGTAGCGGCTGGCTCCGGCAAACTCGAGGTCGGTGGGCAGGTCGAGGGGAATCTCCACCCGCCTGCCCTCCTCGCGCAACCTGCTGGGGGGAATGTCGGGCCAGAAGGGGCTCAGGCCCGCTTTTTGCAAAGCTTCCACCAGGCCGCCTTGCAGGCGGGGGTCCTCCTGCACCATGGGCAGGGTGACGATGCCCACCGAGCGGTTGCTGCTGGGGTTCTTGGGCAGAGGCGGGGTGTGTTGCAGGAGGTACTGGGTCTTGTCGAGCACCCTGCGCGTGAGCATGGGGTTTTTGGTCAGAGTCTGGCCCACCTCGGCGACGAAGCCCACCAGGTCGGGCGAGAGGTGGGCGGGAACGCGCAGCATGGGGGGCAGGCCGGGTAGGTAGCGGGCCAGGGAGGCGCCCAGGTCGAAGATCCAGGGGTTCTGGGCTCCGCCACGTTCACTCTGGATGTCGCCCTGAGCGTCGGGGATGAGCAGGTAGTCCACGCCCTGGGCCTTGAGGTTGCTCACCTGCGCGGCGACCAGGCTGGCCGGAAGAAAGATGGGCAGGCTGGGCTCGACCGGCTCAGGTCGAACCAGCTCGAGGCCCAGCCCCTCGAGGTAAGGCTCCCAGAAGGGCAGGTAACGCCCAGCGAGCCAGGTGTCCAGGAGGCCAATACGCACTCCCGAATCCTATCGGGCCACAGGGCTCTGGGCAAGGGCGGCCCGGCCCATGAGCTTCCCTTAATGCGGCTGCCATGACCCAGGAAGCGGCCCCTGGGCTTCGTATACTGGGTCTGTTGCTTATGCACCATTTGTCGCTGCGCCTACTGGCCCTGCTGGGGCTCACGCTGGGCCTGGCCCTGGCGCAGGCACCCGTGCAGGACCTGGTCCTGCGGGTGTTACTGGCCGAGGCCAGCGAGGCCAGCCTGAGCCTGGGAGCCCACCTGCGGCTGAGCAGCTACGGCGAGCAGAACCTCCCCGCCGCCACGCTGAAGCTTGGCGCCTCGGGCAACGATGTGCTCGTAGGGGGACAGGCCAGCGGTCCGTGGGTCGAGTTCCAGGCCACCGACGGGCTGTTCGTCTTCGAAGGCAGACCCTACCGGGGCAGCCTGCAGGCCATCGCCCAAAACGGCACGCTGCTCCTGATCAACCGGGTGTGGCTCGAGGACTACCTCATGGGCGTAGTACCCGGTGAGGTGCCCCGCTCTTTCCCTCCCGAGGTGTTGCGGGCACAGGCCATCCTGGCCCGCACTTTCGCGCTCTACCGCCTCAACCCCAAAGCCCTCTACGACATCTGCGACGACGAGCGCTGCCAGGTCTACTTGGGCTACCGCGCCGAAACCCCCGAGCACAGCGCGGCGGTGCAGGCCACCCGTGGGCTCATCGTGAGCTACGGCCAGCAACCCATCACTGCCGTCTACCACGCCGATTCGGGCGGATATACCGCCGCTTCCGCGGAGGTCTGGGGAGGCAGCGTGCCCTACCTTATCGCCCGTCCCGACCCCTACTCCCAAAGCCCCAAGGGCGTCTGGGGCCTTACCCTTTCGCCCCAGGCGGTGGCCCGCCAACTCGTCGCACAGGGGATGCTGGTGGGGGACGTGCAGGGCCTCGAGATCGTGCAGTACACCGAGTCCGGGCGGGTAGCCCGGCTGCGGGTGCGCGGCAACCTCAAGAGCACCGACCTAGTCGGCCCCCAGGCCACCCGCTTCCTGCGCGGGCTGGGGCTGCCCTCGACCCGCATCACCCTCAGCGGCTGGGACGTGACGGGCTTTGGCGTGGGGCACGGGGTCGGCATGAGCCAGTGGGGAGCCAGGGGCTTCGCCCTGCAAGGCTGGGACTTCAAGCAGATCCTAGGCTACTACTACCCCGGCACCTTCCTCAGCAGCTTCGAGGTGGTGCAGGGGCTGCGCGAAAAGCTGCTGGCCTCGGGGTATATGCCTGCCCAGGGGCTTCAATCGGTTGTGCCGTCTGGAGCATTGATCTCGAGCCTTCTGGCTTCGGTCCGGTAGGGTCTCAGTGAAAAGCAGGCTCAGGGTTCTAGACGATGAGAGGCCCGTGGCATTTGAGGTCGAGAGTCGAGGGCTAAAGCGTTTAGCGTAGGACGTACGACATACCCCCATCCACATCCTTCAAATGTGAAATGGCTGCATATAGTTGGGATATGTCGTTGCGCAAACTCTTGCTCGGCGGCCTGTTGGGGGTGGTGGGATTGAGTCCCGCGATGGCATCACCCGCCCAGAGCCTCTTCGATCAGGCCACCTTCTTCATCGGTTTTTACTACAACGGCCCGGCCAAAGTGCCCAATTTTCGCGAGCTGCGCCAGCGCTACCAGGGCCAGCTCGAGCAGGCCTGCCGGGGGCTGGGGGAGCAGTGCGGCTATGAGCAGGCCAGGGGGGTCATCCTGCGCATCATCGAGGACCTGGGCGACCCCTTCACCACCTTGCTCAGCGCCGAGGAAGAGCAAGAGGCCAGCCGACTGGGCGCAGGGCTGGGGCCGGTGGCGCCCTGGATCGGGGTGTGGGTGCGTCCTGGTACGGGTGGGCTGGTGGTGGTGGAGTCCTTCCCCGGTGAAGCCGCCTACCGTGCAGGCCTGAGGCGCGGCGACGTGATCACCCAGGTTGGGGGGCAGATGGCCACCCCCCAGGCCCTGCGCGCCGCCGAGCGCAGTCAGCAGCCCTTCACCCTGAGCTACAGCCGCCAGGGGCAGATCCAGCGAGTGGAAGTGCGCGGCAGCCTCAGCCGGGAGAGCCTGCAGCCCCGGCTCGAGCTGCAAGGCGGCGTGGCTTACCTGAGGGTCTACCACCTCTACTACTCCGAGCGCTTCAGCGTGGCCGAGCGGGTGCACCAGCTCGTGCGCCAGGCCGAGCAGGAGGGGGCCAGGGGGATCGTCCTCGACCTGCGCGACAGCCTCACCGGCATCGACGACGAGGCCCTGCTCGCCGCCAACGCCTTCCTCCCCAAGGCGGGCTTCGTCTACGACTGGCGCTTCAAGAACCTCGACGACACCTTCAGCGCCGAGGGGGGCAAGGTCTACGTCCAGGGCGAAGGCGAGACCGAGCGCGTGGCCGTGCGCGAGGTCGCCAACCCCGTGCAGAGTTCCCTGCCGCTGGTGGTGCTGGTCAATCGCAACACCTTCAACAGCGCCGAGATGCTGGCCTACTTCCTGCAAGCAGCGGGCCGGGCCAAGGTGGTGGGTGAGGCTAGCGCCGGAGCCCTGGGGGTTTCGGGCAACGCCGACAATGCGCTGATCAACGGGGAGTTCCTGGCGGTCTCGAGCATCCGCATGAAAAACCTCGACGGCTCGCCCTTCCCTCTCAAGCTCACCCCCGACGTGGTGGTAAGCGATGACCTGGAAGCCCTGGCCCAGGGCCGGGATGTGGTGCTGGAAAAAGCTCGGGAAGTTCTGGGCATTGGCAACAGGTGAACTATGCAGCGTTTGAAACAATGGCTAGCCGGTCTGGTTCTGGTCCTGGGCACCTTGTCGTGGGCTTCTCCGGCTCAGGACCTCTTCGACCAGGCCAGCTTTTACCTCGAGTTCTACTACTTTGGCCCTTCCACCCTCGACCTCAAGGCCCTGACGGTGAAATACCAGGCCAGCCTGAGCAGCGCCTGCGCCCAGGAGCCAGAGACCTGCCCCTACGATAAAGCCGTGCCCGTGATCCAGCAGATGATCCGGGAGCTTGGCGACGGCCACACCTACTACCAAGGACCCGAAGCCCTGGCCGCCGCCCGGCAGCAGCGCAGCGGCAACGCACCCTCGCGGGGCCTGCGCATCGGCATCTCCTACCAGCCCATCGAGGGTTCCCGCGACCAGCTCATCACCGACGTGGTCGAAGGAAGTCCCGCCGACGAGGCCGGGATCCTCTACGGCGACCGCCTGATCGCCCTCAACGACAGGCCCCTCAACGACCTCAGCAGCCCCGAGGAAGTGCAGCGCACCCTCAGCGCCACGGTGCAGACCGGCCAGCCCTTCAAGCTGACCCTGCTGCGCGGGCCCAAGCGGGAGCAACTCGAGGTCACCCTGAGAGGACGCGAGATCAACCTCGCCCGCCTGCCCTCACTCAAGTTGCGCCCCGACGGCATCGCGGTGCTCAAGATCCCCGACTTCCTGGCCAATAACCGGGTGGGGCCCAGGGTTCACGAGCTGGTGCGCCAGGCCCAGGAGGCCGGAGCCAGGGGGCTGATCCTCGAGCTGCGCAACAACGGCGGCGGCAGTGCCCTCGATGCCCTCATAGCCATGGCTGCCTTCATCCCCAACCCCTACGTGCTCTTCACCGATCGCTACAATCAAGAGCGCACCGTGATGAGCTTCCGTGAGGGCAAAGCCACCATCACCGACGATAAGGGCACCGTGCTGTTCTCCCTCCCCGTCGAACGCCCGGCGCTCTGGAAGGGGCCGCTGGCGATTCTGGTCAACTCGCGCAGCGCCTCGGCTTCGGAGTACCTGGCCTCGGCCTTGAAGCTGAACAAGGTGGGGGTGGTCATCGGCGAAACCACCGCCGGGGTGGGCAACACCACCACCCGCACCTACCGCCTCATCAACGGCGGCGGTCTCAACATCTCGCAAAACCGGGCCTTCCTAGAGAACGGCAACAGCTATCCCGAGGTGGTGCGCCCCGACATCGGCGTGAACGACGACCTCAAGGTTCTGGCCGAGCAGGGCCGCGATCTGCCCTTCGAGCGCGCGCTCGAGGCGTTGGGCATCAAGCAGCCGTAAAGAAGCGGTCAGCTATCAGCCGTCAGCTTGTGGCTCGCGCCAAAGCATTTCGCGTTTTGCGTATTGCGTAGGACGTACGACCCGTCCCCCGCGCTCCGCCCTCAGCCACTGGCGTATACTGGGTATCGGCAAAACCGATTCCCGCCATGCAGATCTCGCTCAAGCAACTGGTCTACTTCATCGCCGTGGCCGAGGCAGGTTCGATCTCCCGCGCCCTGACCTCGCTCGACGTGGCCCAATCGGTGGTCACGGAGGCCATCAAGAAGCTCGAGGAGAGCCTGGGGGCCCAGCTTTTCAACCGGCACGCGCGGGGGATGGTGCTCACCCACGCCGGGCATCAGTTCCTGCGCCACGCCCACGAGGTGCTGGCCGCCTTGCGCAACGCCGAGCAGGCCATCCGCGAGCGCCCCGACACCATGACCGGGCGGCTCAACCTGGGGGTGAGCAGCCTGGTCACGGCCTACTACCTGCCCTACCTGCTCGACCGCTTTGAGCGGGTTTTTCCGGGGGTGGAGGTCTCGCTGGTGGAGGACCGGCGGGGCTACATCGAACACCTGCTCATCAACGGCGAGCTCGACGTGGCGATCATGAACGTCTCGAGCGTGGACAAGCAGGCCCTGGAAACCCGCACCCTGCTGCGGGCTCCGTGGCGGGTATGGCTGCCCTCCAACCACCCCCTGCTCAAGCGCGAGGCCGTCGCCCTCGAGGAGCTTCACGGCGAGCGCCTGCTGGTGCTCAAGAACGACGAACTCGACGAGGTGACCCAGCAGGTCCATCGGCTGGCTGGATACCCCAAGATCACCGTGCGCACCGAGTCCATCGAGGCCATGCGCAGCCTGGTGGCGGTGGGCATCGGGGTAGCCGTGCTGCCGCACCTGATGTACCGGCCCTGGTCGCTGGAGGGCGACCGGCTGGAGTCGCGCCCCCTCACCGGCGAACTGCCCCGCCTCGAGATCGGCGTGGCCTGGCGCAAGGGCAGCGAACTCTCCGAAACCGCCCGGCAGTTTTTGGTGATCGTGGGAGAGCACTCGAGGCTGCACCAGTACACGGAGGAGCTGGTATAGCTTTAGCCGATAACTGCCATATCCTCGGCTTTCTTGTTCCTCTCCCGGCCTCCTGCGTATGCTACCCGGCAGCACGACAACCCTGATGCATCGGGCTTGGGCACCCTCGAGGCGTCGCGTTGTCGGTCATGACACAGGAGGCAGGCATGAGAAGAAGAGTGTGGTTGTGGGCATCGGGTGCAATTTCTTTGATGGTGAGCAGCCTGGTTCTGGCCCAGATTCCCGCCAACCGGGCCCAGCAATCCATCGGCAGGCTCGAGGGGCAGCTCAACATCCTGGCCTGGCCGGGCTATGTCGAGGACGGCTCCACCGACAAGAGTGCTGACTGGGTAACCCCTTTCGAGCAGGCCACGGGCTGTCAGGTTAACGTCAAGGTCTTCGGCTCCTCCGACGAGGCGGTGCGCCTGATGAACCAGGGCGGCTACGACCTGGTGACCGCCTCGGGTGACGCCACCCACCGCCTGATCTCGGGCAACGTGGTCGCCCCGGTCAACTGGAAGCTCATCCCCAACACCGCCAACCTCGACAAGCGCCTGGTGGATGCTCCCTGGTACACGGTCAATGGCGTGCGTTACGGGGTTCCCTACCAGTTTGGCGTCAACGTGCTGGCCTACAACACCAAGGTCTTCCCCAAGCCCCCCACCACCTGGGCCATCGTCTTCAAGGAGATGACCCTGCCCGACGGCAAGAGCAATAAAGGCCGCGTCCAGGCCTACTATGGCCCCATCTACGTAGCCGATGCCGCGCTCTTCCTGATGAAAACCCGCCCTGAGCTGGGCATCAAGGACCCCTACGAGCTCAACGAGCGGCAATACCAGGAAGTGCTCAAACTGCTGCGCCAGCAACGCGCCATCCTGCAACGCTACTGGAACGACGCCAACGCCCAGGTGCAGGACTTCACCAACGAGGGCGTGGTGGCCTCGACCACCTGGATCTTCCAGGTCAACACCCTCAAGGCCAACAACCAGCCCATCGACTGGGTGGTGCCCAAGGAAGGGGCCACCGGCTGGGCCGATACCACCATGCTCGCCGCCAAGGCCAAGAACCCCAACTGCGCCTACAAGTGGCTCGACTGGCAGCTCACCCCAAAGGTGCAGGCCGATATTGCCGGTTGGTTCGGTTCCAATCCCGTCGTGCCCAAAGGTTGCACCGTGAGCGGCTCGCTTCTAGCTGCCGACGGCTGCCAGAAACAAGGCTACTTCGACTTCGACAACATCTGGTTCTGGCGCACCCCCACCACCCAGTGCAAGACCCAGAACAACCAGTGCGTGCCCTATAGCCGCTGGGTAAGCGACTACATCGCCATCCAAGGAGGCAGGTAGCCCCATGTCGATGGTCGATCGCCCATATTTAGCCATCGACGACCGACCATCGACCATCGACACCTCTATGCCCAACGCCGTCGAGCTGATCAACCTTTCCTGCCACTTTGGCTCGGTACGGGCGGTGGACGGGGTGAGCCTCGAGATCCGCCCTGGGGAGTTCTTCTCCATGCTGGGGCCCTCGGGCTCGGGCAAGACCACCTGCCTGCGGCTGATCGGGGGCTTCGAGCAGCCCACGGCCGGGCGCATCCTGCTCTTCGGGCAGGATGCCTCCAGGCTGCCGCCCTATGCCCGCGACGTGAACACGGTGTTCCAGGACTACGCCCTGTTCCCGCACATGAACGTGCGCGACAACGTGGCCTACGCGCTGATGGTGCGCGGGGTGGGCCGGGCCGAGCGCTACCGCCGGGCGGAGGAGATGCTCGAGCAAGTCAAGCTCGGTGGCCTCGGCGACCGGCGACCGGGCCAGCTCTCGGGCGGGCAGCGGCAGCGGGTGGCTCTGGCCAGAGCGCTGATCAACAAGCCCAGGCTCCTGCTGCTCGACGAGCCCTTAGGCGCCCTCGACCTCAAGCTGCGCGAGGAGATGCAGATCGAGCTCAAGGCCCTCCAGCGCAGCCTGGGCATCACCTTCGTCTACGTCACCCACGACCAGAGCGAGGCCCTTTCCATGAGCGACCGGGTGGCGGTGTTCAACCAGGGGCGCATCGAGCAGCTCGACACTCCCAAGCGGCTCTACGAGCACCCCCGCACCGAGTTCGTGGCCCGCTTCGTGGGGAGTGCCAACGTGCTCGAGGGCTCCATCATCGGCCTGAAGGGCAAGTACGCCCTGCGCCCCGAGCGCATCCGCGTGCAACCGGGGCACCACGGCGGGCCGGGCTGCCTGGCGGGTGAACTCCTCGACGTGCACTACCTCGGCTCGCAAACCCGCTACGAGGTGCGCGTGGGGGAGCAGCGCCTCACCGCCATCACCTCCTCCGACGAGACCGATTTGCCCATCGGCAGCCCCGTGACCCTGAGCTGGGATCCATCCGCGCTGCGCGAGCTGGAGGTGTCTCGGTGAGCTTGTCTGCTTCCAGAACCCTGCGCCGGCGGGTCTCCGATTTGTTTTATCTCCACCCGCGCTTTCTGCTGCTGCTCTTGCTGCTTCCCCCCCTGCTGTGGCTGGGCATCATCTACTTGGGCTCGCTGTTCAACCTGCTGCTCTACAGCTTCTACTCGCTCAACGACTTCACCGGGCAGGTCGAGTACCGCTTCTCGCTCTCGGCCTTCGAGCAGCTCTTCTCCTCTGCCGCCAACATAGACATCGTCGTGCGCACCACGCTCATGGCCCTAGCCGTGACGCTGGCCTGCGCCGTCATTGCCTTTCCCATCGCCTACTACATCACCTTCTACACGCGGGGCAGCGCCAGAACCTTCTGGTACTTGATGGTGCTGCTGCCCTTGTGGTCGAGCTACCTGATCAAGGTCTACGCCTGGCGCCTGATCCTCGCGGGCGAGGGCGTGGTGAGCTGGTTTTTCAATGCCCTTGGGCTGGGCTGGCTGCTGCAAGGCGTCCTGAGCCTGCCGGTGGTTGGGGGAACCAGCCTCTCCAACAGCTATTTGGGCATGTTCTTGGTGTTCACCTACATCTGGCTGCCCTACATGATCCTGCCCATCATCGCGGCCTTGGAGCGCGTCCCCAAGTCGCTGGTGCAGGCCTCCGCCGACCTGGGCGCCAGGCCACGCCAGACCTTCTGGAAGGTGGTCTGGCCGCTGACGATCCCAGGGGTGGCCGCCGGCTCGATCTTCACCTTCTCGCTGACGCTGGGCGACTACATCATCCCGCAGGTGGTAGGGCAGCCCGGCTTTTTCATCGGGCAGATGGTGTACGTGCAGCAGGGCACTGCAGGAAACCTCCCGCTGGCGGCGGCTTTCTCGGTGGTGCCGGTGGTGATCATCGCCATCTACTTGCTGATCGTGCGCCGAATGGGGGCTTTTAATGCGCTGTAGCAGGCCGAACGTCGAACGCCAAACGCCCAAGGCAAAGCCGCGGGCGGGAGGTCGCTATGCCGTCTAAGCCTTCCCTCGGCCTGCGCATCGCCTTCATCACGGGGATGCTGTTCCTGCACTTCCCCATCCTCGTCATCGTGCTCTACGCCTTCACCACCGAAGACCGCACTTATCAATTCCCGCCGCCGGGGCTGACGCTGAAGTGGTTCGGCGAGGCCTTCGAGCGACAGGACATGTGGAGAGCGCTGCTGCTCTCGCTCGAGGTGGCCGGCATGGCCACGGCCATCGCTCTGATCCTGGGTACCATGGTGGCGGCGGCCATATACCGCTTTGAGTTCCGCGGCAAGGACGTCGTCACGGCCTTGCTGATCCTGCCCATCGCCCTGCCCGGCATCCTCACCGGCATCGCGCTGCTCACCACCTTCAAGCGGCTGGCCGTCGAGCCCTCCTTCTGGACCATCGTCATCGGGCACGCCACCTTCTGCATGGTCACGGTCTACAACAACGTCGTCGCCCGCTTCCGCCGCACTGGCCATTCGCAGCTCGAGGCCAGCATGGACCTAGGAGCCGACTGGTTTCGCACCTGGCGCTTCGTGGTGCTGCCTAGCATCGCCACCGCCCTGCTGGCGGGGGGTATGCTCTCCTTTGCCCTCTCCTTCGACGAGGTCATCGTCACCACCTTCACCGCCGCCGACCAGAAGACCCTGCCCATCTGGTTCCTCAACGAGCTCTTCCGGCCCAGGGAGCGCCCCGTGACCAACGTGGTCGCGGTGTTCGTGATGCTCATAACCTTCCTGCCTATCGTGCTCGCGCAGTGGCTCACCCGCGACACCGACGACCTGCACGGGGGCGGGAAGACGAGCTGAGTGACGCCCGACGCCAGAGGATGCCCCTACACTTGTCATCTGCTCATAGCTGAAAGGAGATTGGTTCATGCAGATCAAGCAACTCATCAACGGTGAGTTCGTCCTGGGGGAAGGAGCGCCCTACGAGATCCTCAACCCCGCGACCGGAGAGACCCTCACCAAGGTGCCCGAGGCCTCACTCGAGCAGGTCAAGGCCGCCGTGGCCGCCGCCGAGGCCGCCTTCGACGCCTGGTCGCAGACGACGCCCAAGGACCGCTCGCTGTTGCTGCTGAAGCTCGCCGACAAGATCGAGGAGAGGGCCGAGGAGTTCGCCCGGCTCGAGTCGCTCAACTGTGGCAAGCCCTACCTAGCCGTGCTCAACGACGAAATCCCGGCCATCTCCGACTGCTTCCGCTTCTTCGCGGGGGCGGCGCGGGCCATGACGGGAGCGGTGGCCGGGGAGTACCTGGCCGGGCATACCAGCATGATCCGGCGCGACCCCATCGGGGTGGTGGCCTCCATTGCTCCCTGGAACTACCCGCTGATGATGGCGGCCTGGAAGCTGGGGCCGGTGCTGGCGGCGGGCAACACCAGCGTGATCAAGCCCTCCGAGCAGACCCCCCTCACCACGCTCAGGTTGGCCGAACTGCTGGCCGAACTCTTCCCGCCCGGCGTGGTCAACGTGATCACCGGGGTGGGCGAGACGGTGGGCTCGGCGCTGATCCACCAACCCCAGGTGCGCATGATCTCCCTCACCGGCGACGTGGCCACGGGCAGGCGGGTGCTCGAGGCCGCCTCCCAAAGCCTCAAGCGCACCCACCTCGAACTCGGCGGCAAGGCCCCGGTGATCGTGATGGACGACGCCGACCTCGAGGCCGCCGTACAGGGCATCAAGGTCTTTGGCTACTACAATGCCGGGCAGGACTGCACCGCCGCCTGCCGCGTCTACGCCGGGGCCCGCATCTACGACAGATTCGTGGCCGAGCTCTCCGACGCGGTGAGCCGCATCAAGGTGGGCAGCCAAAACGAAGACGGGGTGGAGATGGGCCCGCTGATCACCGAGCGGCAGCGCGCCCGCGTGGCCAGCTTCGTGGAGCGGGCCAGGATGCAAAAGCACATCGAGGTGACCACGGGGGGCAAGGCGGGCGCGGGCAGGGGCTTCTTCTACGAGCCTACCGTGATCGCCGGAGCCCACCAGGACGACGAGATCGTGCGCCGCGAGGTCTTCGGACCCGTCGTGAGCGTCACCCGCTTCACCGACACTGAACAGGCCATCGCCTGGGCCAACGACTCCGACTACGGCCTGGCTTCCTCGGTCTGGACGCGGGACGTGGGCAAGGCCATGCGCATCGCCAGCCGCCTGCAGTACGGCTGCACCTGGATCAACACCCACTTCATGCTGGTCAACGAGATGCCCCACGGCGGCCTCAAGCACTCGGGCTACGGTAAGGACATGAGCATGTACGCACTCGAGGACTACACCGTGGTGCGGCACGTGATGGTGAAGCATTGAGTTGGTGATGGTCGATAGTCGATGGCCGAACGCCCGGCGCGGGTCGTGCGTCGTACGTCCTACGCCATACGCAAAACGCAAGACGCCAGACGCCTTGTCACCCCCCTTAGCAAGGGGGGCTGGGGGCGGGGCGAACCACAGGTCACTAGCTGACGGCTGATGGCTAAACACCAAGCACAGGGGCGGGCACGGGACCCGCCCTCGTCGCGGGGTTGGCCCCCATCGCCACCCCGATCACGTTGCCCCCGGCCCGCAGTGGTAGTGTGGCGAGGTTATGAGCCCCGAAACGCGCCGTGAGATTTTCAAGATCGCCATTCCGGTGAGCCTCGAGTCCTCCTTCCAACTGGTGCTGGGCTTCATCAATCAGGTCATCGTGGGCATCCTGGGCACCGCCACCATCGCGGCGGTGGGGCTGTCCAACAACGTGATGTTCATCGGCATTCTCTGCCTGAGCACGCTGGGGTCGGGCTGTGCGATATTGGCCTCGAGGGCCCGCGGTGCGGGGGATAGCGTGATGGTTTCGCGCATCGCGAGCTTTTCCTTGGTCTTCGCCACCCTGCTGTCGCTGCTGCTGGCGTTACCCCTGGCCCTCTTCGCCGAAGCCTTTCTGCGTGGGGTGGGCGCCAATGCCGAAATCGCCGAAATCGGCGGGCCTTTTCTGGGCTGGATCGCGCTGAGTCTGCCCCTCGTCACCGCCAGCACGGTGGCCAGCTCGGTCTTCCGCAGCATCGGGGAGGCGCGGCTGCCCATGACCGTGACCATGATCGCGCTGACCCTCACCCCGCTGCTCTCCTGGCTGCTGGTGCTGCCGCTGGGCCTGGGGGCAGTGGGGGCCGCCATTGCTGCGCTGATCGCCCAGGGGCTGCGGGCGCTGACGCTGGTGGGGTACTTGTTCTTCAGCCGCTGGGGCATCGCCTGGAACTGGCCTGACTGGAGCCAGGCCCGACAGATTTTGGATCGCATGGTGCCGCTGGTGCTGCCGCTGTTCATCACCGAGATCGTCTTCAGCGGGGGTTCCTTCCTCTTCGCGCTGCTCTTCGAGCGGCTGGGCACCCCCGAGCTGGCGGTGTTCCAGATCGCCAACACCCTCGAGGGCGTCTTCATCACGGCCTCGCTGGGGCTCAACGTCGCTGCCACCATCCTGGTAGCCCAGGCTATCGGGCGGCGCGACGAGGGAGGCACCTGGCGCATGGCGGGGGCCATCTGGCGCATTGGCCTGCTGAGCGCGGCGGCCTTCGGGCTGCTGATGGCCCTGAGCAGTCTGCTGCTGCCGCTGCTCTACCCCAACACCAGCCCCCAGGTGCAACAGTGGGCGGTGTGGGCCGTGCTGCTCAACGCGCTGTTCCAGCCGGTCAAGGTCTCCAACATGATCTTCTTCGGCGTGCTCAGCAGCGGAGGCGACACCCGCTACCTGCTGCTCTCCGACTTTGTGACGGTGTTCGTGGTGGGGCTGCCGCTGGCCTACTGGCTGGGGTTTGGCCTCGAGCTAGGGCTGTGGGGTATATTCCTGGGGAGGCTGCTGGGCGAGGAGTTGGTGCGCATCAGCATGTTCGTGCTGCGCTACCGCACAGGCCGCTGGTTCGGCCTCGAGGCCCGTTCCCTGCCCCAGGCCTGAAGAGGTCAGCCATGCTCGTAGGAACCGCAGAAATCCGCGTGCTCACCGAGGCCGATGCCGAGGCTTTCTACGCTCTGCGCCTGCGGGCGCTGGAGGAGGAGCCCTTGGCCTTTGGCCGCTCGGCGGAGGAGTACCGCGACACGCCGCTGGAGGAAGTAGCCCACAGGCTCCAGGAGTGGCCCGAGGGCAACTTCACGCTGGGAGCCTTCGAAGGCGGGCGGTTGGTGGGGATGGTGAGCTTCGGGCGTGGCGAGGGGCTCAAGCTGCAGCACAAGGGCAGCATTTGGGGCCTGTACGTAGCCCCCGAGGCCAGGGGCAGGGGACTGGGCAAGGCCCTGCTGGTGCAGTTGCTGGGCCGCGTGGCCCAGTACGGCGGCCTCGAGCAGATCCACCTCGCCGTGGCCGTGCCCCAGGAAGCCGCCCGCAAGCTCTACCGCAGCCTGGGGTTCCAGGTCTGGGGGCTCGAGCACCAGGGGCTCAAGGTGGGCAGCACCTACGTAGATATGGAGCACATGGTGCTGTTTTTGGGCGTCCAGGATGTTGAAGGCTGATGGTCGATAGCCAAAGCGGGCCATCAAAGCCTGGGCAGGGCGCGGATTTCGGTGGGGGTCTGGCTGCCGCCGCCGGGTTCTTCGGAGATGGCTAGCCCAGCAGCAGCAGGCGGAAGCCACAGCGTGACCACGCGGCTGCGGAAGGTCTCGAGGGGAATGGGCTGAGCGACGGCACCCCCCACCCCCCAGGCCTGATAGACCTTGCCCGCAGCGAGCCGCGGCAGGCTGAGCACCATCAGGGTCCGGCGGTCCGGGCGCACGAGGGCGCGGCCTACAGTGTGGCCTTGCGCGTCCACTAGGGTGATCACCTGGCTGCGGGGGTCGCCCAGCGCCTGCACCCAGCCCCAGCCCAGGCTGCCCAACCAGGCCACCACCAGCAGCAAGGCAGCCGCGACTGCCGGGGCCAGCCAGCGCAGAAGCATCGGACGCGGTGAAGGCGGGGAGAGGGGCTTAGCCAGCTCAACGCGGGGAGGCAAGGAGGCTATGATCCGCTCCTCGAGCCCCTCCGGCCTCGGCTCGGGGGGGAGGGCTAGGGCCAGGTCAGCGGCAGCGGCCTGCAATTCCTTTAGCTCGGCCTGGAGACGGGGGGAAAGCTCGAGGGCCTGCTCGACCTGGGCGCGCTCCTCCGGAGACAGCGCGTCTAGAGCGTAGAGTGGCAAAAGCTCGCGGGCTTCCTCAGGCTTCACCCAGCACCTCCCTCAGCTTCTCCAGCGCCCTCCGGGCGCGGGTCTTGAGCGTTCCCAGCGGGATCCCCAGGCGTTCGGCGGCCTCGCCGTGGGCATAGCCTTGGTAGTAGAGCACCTCGATCACGCTGCGCTCCTCGGGCGAGAGGGCGGCCAAAGCCCGCTGGATGCGGACACGGTCCAGGGCACCCCCCTCGTCGAGGCCGGGGCCCGGCAGGTCGAAGGCTTCGGCCTCCTCCTCGTCTTGGGCGGGCTCGAGGGCCCTGGGGCGGGACGCATCCCGGCGCACCAGGTCCACCGCCATGTGGTGGGCCACCGCCAGCAACCAGCTACGGGCCTGGGTCTTGCGGGGGTCGAAGCTGGCCGCCCCCCGCCAGATGCGCTGAAACACCTCCTGCACGCAGTCCTCCCGTGCCGCCGCGTCCAGGCCCATGCGCCTGGCCAGGGCCAGCACCGACCCCGCGTAGCGCCGGTAAAGCCAGCGTAGCGCCTCTTCGTCTCCGCGAGCCACCAGGGCCAGCAGAGCTTCGTCGGAGAAGTGCTCGAGGCTCATGCGGGCACACCTTACCATACGTGGCGCGTCTTCCAGATGGATTGTGGCCAGGCCCTTCAGCGCGAAGCCTGGGCGAAGACGTAAGCCTGGGGGTCCACGGCGATGCCGTAGCGGAAGACCGAGTAGTGCAGGTGCGGGCCGGTCGAGCGCCCGGTAGAACCCACCTGCCCGAGCATCTGCCCCATCCGCACGCGCTGCCCCTGGCTCACGCTCAGGAGCGAGAGGTGGCCGTAGAGGGTGCGGTAGCCGTTGTTGTGGTCGATCAGCACCATCAGGCCAAAAACGGGGTTCCAGCCCGCCTCCTCCACCGTGCCCTGGGCCGTGGCATAGACCGGCGTGCCCATGGGGGCGGCCAGGTCGAGGCCGTTGTGGAACTCGAGCCCTCCTCCGCCGAAGGGATTGCTCCGGTAGCCGAACAGCGAGGTCACGTGGCTCTCTACCCGCAGCGGCACGCCCCTGGGCTCGGTGAACATGGGCTCGTCGGGCAAGGGGTCGGCCAGGGCGTGCTCGAGGCTCTCCAACTCGTAGCTGAATGCCTCGACCTGCACCCGCAGCTCGATGAGCAGGTCCCCCAGCTCCACCGCCTCGCCTGCCCCGCCCCTGGGCTCCTTGGGGTCCTGGGGGCGCGGGGGCGGGATGG
>NZ_QWLA01000047.1 GCF_003574095.1 Calidithermus roseus | reverse complement strand
CAGTTGGGGGGCTCTGGTCATCGTGGGGGTGGCGGCCCTGGTGGTCGCTCTGGTGCGCAACGCCCCGCCTGGGGTGGCCCTGCCGCGCTCGAGCGCCGCGGGTGGCTCGGCCACCATCTGGCGCAGCCCGGCCTTCTGGCGCATCGCCTGGCTGAACTTCGTGCTGGGTGGGGGCTTCCTGGCCTGGCAGACCCTGTGGGGCGGGGCCTACCTCTACCGGGTGCGGGGTATGGAGAGCCTCGAGGTGGGCAACTACCTCTTCGTGTTTTCGCTGGCGGCTACCCTCGGCTTCCTGGCTTGCGGCCTCCTGGCCGACCGTCTGGGCCTGCCAAGGGTATACCTGAGTGCAAGCGCCGTGCTCGCGCTGGCCGTGGGAGCGTTGGCCTTCTGGGGCGCCATGCCCGAGGACTTCCTCTACGGCATCTACGCCCTGATCGGCTTTTGCGGCGGCTTCAACATCCTCTCCCTGGCCCAAGCTCGGCTGATCTTTCCCCCCGAACTCACCGGACGGGCTACCACGGCGGTCAACTTCATGGGGTTCATCGGGGTTTTCCTGCTGCAACTGGGCATGGGTGTGGTGGTGCAGGTCAGCGGCTACCCCCTGGCCCTGGCGATCTGGTTCGCGCTGCTGGTTTCGGCAGTGGTGCTCTACGCCCCGATGCTGAAGGCGGAAAGCGGGAAACAGGCGGTGGGAGGCTGAGAAAGCCCCTCGGCCAACCCTTCACCGGTGATACGGCTCCCCGCGCCTGAGGGTCTCCACGCGGTAGAGCTGCTCGAGCAAGACCACCAGGGCCAGTTCGTGCTGCAAGGTCAGGCGGGAGAGTGAAAGCAGCCAGTGGGCCTGAGAGCGGGTTTGCTCCGTGTGGCCCTCCGCCCCGCCGATCAGGAAGGCCACTTTTTCCCCTGCCATTTCCCAGTCGCTGAGCTTCTTGTACAGGGTGAGGGTGTCCACCAATTGGCCGCGCTCGTCCAGAACCACCCGCACGAAACCCTCGCTGGCCTCGAGCAGCCGCTGGCCCTCCTGGGCCTGGGTGCCCTCGCGCACGTGGATCAGCTCGAATTTTCGGCTCCTGCGCAGACGACTGGCGTACTCCTCGAGCCCCAGCCGGGCGTACTCGAGCCTGGGCCTGCCCACCACACACACCCGAATGCGCACAGGCCCAATCTAACGCCTTTGTGCCCCGAATGTTCCAACTCGAGCTATCCTCTCTCTTCGCCCTCGCTATAATCGAAGAACCTAGAGGTGAACGATGGGGATGCCCGCAGTGCTAAAGCTCGTCATTGTCGGCCTTTCCCCGGCCTCGGCCCCGGCATACCCCAGCCGGGGTTCTTCGTTGTTGGCACCCGAGTCCCTTACAAAGGGGCAGGGTGCTTTGCTGGACGTGGCTCTTACCCAGAGCCATGACGCCTGGCGGGCCAGTGCCTGCGTCCCCAGGCCAGGAGGTTCGGCATGATCAAAGACAAGACCGCTTTTGAACCCTTTAGCCTCGAGCCTATACGGCTGCTATCGCCCGAGGGGGAATGGATCGCACCGTTTGAGCTCGACCTCGACGAGGCCACCCTCAAGGGCTTCTACCGCGACATGGTGGCCGCCCGAATGCTCGATGAGAAGTTCGTCATCCTCATCCGCACGGGTAAGACCAGCTTCATCGCCCCCCACGCCGGGCACGAAGCCGCCCAGGTGGGCATCGCCCACGCCATGCAGCGCGGCCACGACTGGCTGTTCCCCTATTACCGCGACATGGGGCTGATGGTGGCGATGGGCGTCCCGATGGTAGAAATCTTCGGGCAGATGCTGGGCAACGCCGCCGACCCCGCCAAGGGGCGGCAGATGCCCTCGCACCCCGGTTCCAAAAAGCTCAACATTTTTACGGTTTGTTCGGCCATTGCCTCGCACATTCCCCCGGCGGCGGGGGCCGCCATCAGCATGAAGCTGCGCCGCACCAACCAGGTGGCAGTGTGCACCTTCGGCGACGGGGCCACCAGCGAGGGCGACTGGCACGCGGGCATCAACTTCGCCGCCGTGCAGGGCGCTCCCGCCGTGTTCGTATGCGAGAACAACCACTACGCCATCAGTGTGGACTACGCCCACCAGACCTCCGCCCACACCATCGCCGACAAGGCCCACGCCTACGGCATCCCCGGCTACCGGGTGGACGGGCTGGACGTGCTGGCGAGCTACTACGTCATGCGCCACGTGATCGAGCGCTCGCGCGCGGGCGCGGGCGCGGCGCTGGTGGAACTCGAGGTCTACCGCTACGGCCCCCACTCCTCCGCCGACGACGACACCCGCTACCGACCCAAATCCGAGGTGGACGCCGCCCGCAAGCGCGATCCCATCGCGCGCTTCCGCAAGTTCCTCGAGCAGCGCGGGCTGTGGGACAACGTCGCCGAGAACAAGCTGCGCACCCAGATTGCCCACGACCTCGAGGCCGCTTTGCAAGAAGCCGAAGCCGCAGGCGAAGCGCCCGCCGAGTGGATGTTCGACGACGTGCTCTCCAGCCGCCCCTGGCACCTCGAGGAGCAGCGGAAGCTGGTACTGGACGAATTGCGCTAAGGCGCGTCCTACGTCGTACGTCTTACGCTAACCTTGCGCAGGACGTATGGCGTTAGACCTACGCAGGAGGACTCAATGGCGACGATGACCCTGATCCAGGCCATCAACAAGGCCCTGGACGAAGAGATGGCCCGTGACGACCGGGTAGTGGTGTTTGGCGAAGACGTGGGCAAGCGCGGGGGCGTGTTCTTAGCCACCGAGGGCTTGCAGCAGAAGTACGGCCCCGAGCGGGTGATCGACACCCCTCTCTCCGAGGCCGCCATCATCGGCGCGGCGGTGGGCATGGCCGCTCACGGCATGCGACCAGTGGCCGAGATCCAGTTTGCCGACTACGTGTTCCCCGGCTTCGACCAACTCGTTTCACAAGCCGCCAAGCTGCGCTACCGCTCGGGCGGGCAGTTCACCGCTCCGATGGTGGTGCGCATGCCCACTGGAGGCGGGGTCAAGGGAGGGCACCACCACTCTCAGAGCCCCGAAGCCCACTTCGCCCACACCGGCGGGCTGAAGGTGGTGGTGGTCTCCACCCCCTACGACACCAAGGGCCTGCTCAAGAGCGCCGTGCGCGACGATGACCCGGTGGTCTTCATGGAGCCCAAGCGCCTCTACCGCGCCATCAAGGAGGAAGTACCCGAGGACGATTACCTCATCCCCATCGGCAAGGCTGCCATCCGCAGGGAAGGCAGGGACATCACCTTGATCTCTTACGGCGGCAGCATGGTCGAAACCCTGAAGGCTGCCGAAGAGATGGCGACTGCCGGTATCCAGGCCGAGGTGATCGATCTGCGCTCTGTGCTCCCGTGGGACAAGGACACCGTGTTGAACTCGGTCGCCAGGACTGGGCGGGTGCTGATGATCTCCGAAGCCCCCCGCATGGCCAGCGTGGCCTCCGAAGTGACCGCGACCATCTCGGAAGAGCTGTTCGACCAGCTTCTGGCTCCCCCTGTCCGAGTCAGTGGCTTCGACACTCCCTACCCTTACGCCCAGGACAAGCTTTACATGCCCACCGTGACCCGCATCCTGAACGCAGCCAAGCGGGTGTTAGACTACTAGCCGATAAGGAGTTGACATGCCCAGAGAGATCGTTCTGCCCGAGCTGGCGGAGTCTGTTGTCGAGGGGGAAATCCTCAAGTGGCTGGTAAACGAGGGCGATCTGTTGAAGAAGGATCAGCCCTTCGTAGAGGTCATGACCGATAAAGTGACGGTCGAATTACCCAGCCCCTACGAGGGCGTGCTGATCAAGAAGCTGGTCAAGGAGGGCGACGTGGTGAAGGTTCACGCCCCCATCGCCACCATCGCCGAGCCCGGCGAGGTCGCCCAGACCATCAGCGACAAGACTCAAGCACCCGCACCCAACCTCCAGGCCGCCGAGGAGCGCTCCATCGTCGAGCCCGGCAACGTTCAAGAGGACGACGGAGCCAGCCTCTCCTTGTTCAAGCCCGACACCAAGCAGGAGCAGGTCAAGAACCCCTTCGCCAGCGGTATTCAGGCTAAAGCAGAGGTGGCTGAGGCCCCCAGGGCCAGCGTCAGCAAGCACGGGCGGGTCATCGCGGTGCCCGCCGCACGGAAGCTGGCCAGGGATCTCGGCCTGGACATCGCGCAGATTCCCGGTTCCGGTCCTAATGGAAGGGTGCGGGTGCAGGACGTGAAGAGCTATGTCGAGGGCCGAGGGTCGAAGGTCGAGGGCCCAGCACCCGCTACCCCCCAGCCCACCGCCCCAGCCCCGGCACCTGTGCAGGCCCCTGCGGGATTCCCCTCCCCGGTGCAGTACAGATCGCCCAAGGGCTATGAAGCCCTCGAGGAGCGCCTCCCCCTGCGCGGCTTGCGCCGGGCCATCGCCCAGCAGATGGTGGCTTCCCACCTCTACACCGTGCGCACCTTGAGCGTCGACGAGGCCGATTTGACCGAACTCGTCGAGTTGCGCTCGCGCCTGAAGGCCGAGGCCGAGCGCCAGGGCGTAAAGCTCTCCTACCTGCCCTTCATCTTCAAGGCCATCGCCCGCGCGCTCAAGAAGTTCCCCAGCCTCAACTCCTCGATGGACGAGGCCCGCCAGGAGATCGTCCTCAAGAAGTACTACAACATCGGCATGGCCGTGGCCACCGATGCCGGGCTGGTGGTGCCGGTGCTCAAGGACGTCGACCGCAAGAGCGTGCTCGAGCTCGCCGCCGAGGTGAACGAGCTGGCCGAGAAGGCGAGGGCTGGCAAGCTCTCCCCCGAGGACATGAGCGGCTCGACCTTCTCCGTCACCAACATCGGTTCCATCGGGGCTTTGTTCAGCTTCCCCATCATCAACGTGCCCGACGCGGCCATTTTGGGCGTGCACTCTATCCAGAAGCGCCCGGTGGTGGCGGAGAACGACGAGATCAAGGTGCGGCACATGATGTACCTCTCCCTCTCCTTCGACCACCGCCTGGTGGACGGGGCCGAGGCCGCGATGTTCTGCAAGGAGGTCATCCGGCTGTTGCAGAAGCCTGATCTGCTGCTGCTGGAGGCGATTTAGTCTTACGTCTTACATCGTACGTCCTACGCCTAATCCGCATGGCCGAACCATACCCAAGCTATTTCGGCTTCGAAGACCTCGAGGTCTATCAGCTCAGCCTGGAATTCATCGCCGAGGTCTACCAGCTGACCCAGAGCTTCCCTAAGGCCGAGCAGTTCGGCCTGACCTACCAGCTCCAACGGGCTGCTACCTCGATAGCCCTGAACATCGCGGAGGGCCGGGGGCGCAACAGCGATAAGGACTTCGTGCGTTTTCTCGGCGTAGCCCGCGGCTCCTTGTTCGAGGTGGTCAGCGGCCTGCAGGTCGCAGTCCGACTCGGATACGCTGCTGAAGACGACATTAATGCCTTCCTGGCGAAGGCCAGCCGGATCAAGGGCAAACTTAACGCCTTGGCTAAGGCACTCTATAGCGCCTGAGCGTAGGACGTTAGACGTACGACGTACGACCAATGATAATGGAGGCGCTATGTCAACTATCTACGATGTGATCGTTATCGGCACTGGCCCCGGCGGCTACCACGCAGCGATTCGGGCGGCCCAGCTCGGCAAGAAGGTGCTGGCGGTGGAGGCGGAGTACGTGGGCGGGGTCTGCCTCAACGTGGGGTGCATCCCCACCAAGGCCCTGCTGCACGCGGCTGAGGAATTCGAAAGCCTCAAGCACGGCTCGAGCTTCGGGCTCGAGGTCAAAGACGCCAAAATCGACCTCAAGAAGCTGGGGGGCTGGCGCGACGGCATCGTCAAGCGGCTCACCGGCGGGGTCTCGCAGCTTTTCAAGGGCAATAAGGTCGAGCTCAAGACCGGCTTCGCCAAGTTCGTGGGCCCCAAGACCATCGAAGTCGGCGGGGAGCGCATCGAGGGCAAGACCTTCATCATCGCCACCGGCTCCGAGCCCAACACCCTGCCGGGCTTCGAGGTCGATCAAAAGGACATCATCGACTCTACGGGCGCGCTACGGGTGGAGGACAAGTTCCCCAAGCGCCTGCTGTGCATCGGGGGCGGGGCGATCGGCCTCGAGTTCGCCCAGGTCTATAAGCGCATGGGCGCCGAGGTCACGGTGATCGAGTTCATGGGCCAGATCCTGCCCGCCGCCGACCCCGAGACCGCAAACCTCCTGGCCAAGGTGCTCACCAAGCAGGGCATCGCCATCAAGACCAACACCAAGGGCGTGAAGGTCGAGCGCAAGAAAGACGGTCTGCACGTGACCTTGGAGGACGTGAAGTCCGGAGAGCAGAGCACGCTGGTGGTGGATAAGATCCTCGTGGCTACCGGACGCCGCCCACGCGGCAAGGGGCTGGGGCTCGAGGCCATCGGCGTCAAGGTGGACGAGCGCGGCTACGTCCCCACCAACGAGAAGATGGAGACCAATGTGCCTGGCATCTACGCCATCGGCGACGTGACCCGCCCGCCCCTGCTGGCCCACAAGGCCATGAAAGAGGGCCTCATCGCCGCCGAAAACGCCGCCGGGGGCAATGCGGTGATGGACTACCAGATCCCCAACGTCGTCTACACTTCTCCCGAGTGGGCCGCCGTGGGCCTGACCGAGGAAGAGGCTACCAAGGCCGGCTACAAGGTCAAGGTGGGCAAGTTCCCCCTCTCAGCCTCGGGTCGCGCCATGACCCTAGAGGCCACCGACGGCCTGATCAAGCTCGTCGGCGACGCCGAAACCGACCTGCTCTTGGGCGTGCACATCCTCGGCCCCAACGCCTCCGACATGATCGCCGAGGCGGCGCTGGCGCTGGAGATGGGCGCCACCGTCACCGACGTCGCCCTCACGGTCCACGCCCACCCCACCCTCTCGGAGGGGATCATGGAGGCGGCCGAGCACCTGCACAAGCAGGCCATCCACATCGCCAACCGGTAAGGATTAGAGCGGTTCCCACGAATACCCCGCGAGACGCGTCTCGCGGGGTTTACAGTTCACGCTTCAGCGCTCGAACTGCCGCATGAACAACTCCTGGCGCAAGTAGACGAAGCGCGGGGAGAGCGGCGGCAGGTTCTCGTACACATTGAAGCGCGTGTCGAAGGTCCAATCGCGCACTGGAGGCTGATACCAGGGCGGCCCCAGGAAGAACGGACCATTGACGTTGCGGGGCTGGGCTAAGCTGACGATGGAGCCGGTGTAGCGGAAAGTAGCAGTCGTGTAGCTTACCCCACTACAGCAGGTGGTGGTATTCGAGCCCCAATGCTCGTGGAAGCGGAAGATGTTGTGTACGCCTCCGCCTTCCTGCCCACCCTGGACGGGTGTGGTGGCAGCTCCTGAAAGTACCGCAGCATTGATGGTAGTGCTGGCGGCCTGGGGCAGCCAGCGGGTGGTGTCGTTACCGTTGTCTCCCGCAGGGAGAGGCTGCCCCCGCAAACGGCATTCCGGCCTGCTCTTCGCGTCTCCTGCGAGGGTGGCAGTGCAGCCCGCAGGCCTCGGGCTGGGGTAGGAAACGCCGTTGCTCCAGTTGTTGGAAAGAAGGTTCATGGAATCAGCCATGAGCGCCGCAGGACGCCATTGGGCGGGGTCGGTGGGAGCGTTGAAATCACCCTGGACGTACATGGCCTGATCGGTAACCAGAGAAAGCCCCTTCACTGCGGTGCCATCGCCAGCGCTCAACTGCTTTGCGTTGGTGATCCGGACCCCATACCCGTTGACTACGTCGCTGTCAGACCCCTGCACGCTAAAGTGCAGCACGAGCCCACCGTCGCTTGCGTCATCAAGCCCAAAACCAAGCAGCCTGCTCGTCTTACTGTCGTTATGGATGCAGTCCAACAGCCTTCGAAGGTCTACCTCCAGCATGGTGATGTATCTTCGCTCGCGGTTGTTGTAGAAGGTGTTGCTCGAGCTAAGAGCGCCAGCGCAGGCAGTCGCCAGGATCGTGTTAATAGGGTGAAGGGTGTTATCCCGATTACGCACCTCCACCGTGGGAATTGCCTTGGTCAGGTCCAGCACCACCCGCAAGTCGGCCTTGTTCCAATACTCCCCCGGCCCTCCTGTACGCCAGGGTGGGTTAAAAGTTTCTGGTGCAGGCACGGTGAGTCGCTCCACACCCCCCAGCATCCAGCCCCGCCAGTTCTGCTGCTCCGAGGGAGGTACCGTCCGCAAAGAGCCCGTATTATTCACGGTTCGATCCGAGGAACCGTCATTTACCCTCACTGTTCCGGTGCTCCCTCGAGAGGCTTTATTGCCCCGGTAGATAGTCCCTGCCGCAGTCACCTGGCCACGGATGGTCAGGGTGGCGCTGCCGCCGGCGTCCAGGTACAGGTCGCTGTTGGTGTGGACGGGTCCTGCCAGGGTCATTGGCGCAGTGCGGTTGAACTCGAGGTCCTGGTCGTAGAAGATGGCGAATTGAAATAAGGGCACCGCCCGGCTCTTGAAGCGCATTTCCAGAATGGCCTCGGGCCGGTTCTCCTGGCCTACAGCCTGGGAAAAGACGCTGTAACGGTACTCCTGGGCGTTGAGGTTCTGGTAACGTTCGCCAGGGGGGATACGGATGATCTGCGGATTGCCAGGGGCTTCCACCACGTAGCTGCTGACCCTGCGCCCTCCGACCGTATAGGCCTTGCAGGCAAAATCACCGCTGCCTTGGTTGCTGCCCACACAAGGATTGGTAGCACTGGGTGAGGTTCCGTATGGACGGTTGTATCCTTGAAACTTTGCTCGCACCTCCTCGGCCCGAAGGTTCAAGCCGGCCTCAGCAGCGTAAAACCCGGCGGTCTGGTTGGCCGTGGAGCGGGCCGTAGACATCTCGATCTGGCTCAACGTGAAATAAGCCGTGAGCAGGGCCATCAGCACCGCCAGGAGGATGAGCGACGTGACAAGGGCGAAGCCTTTGTGATTGGGCATCGGATTCCTCCTTTAGAAGGAAAGGATGTTGCGGGGCATAAAGTGGGAGGTGAGGCTGCGCTCGAGGTCACGACCGGAGAACTGGGTGCGGCCTGTCAGGCCGACCTCGAGCGAGGCAATCGTGGTCCAGGGGTCTGACGGGCCCATGGCCGTGCGCCAGGTGCCGTCCTGCATCAGCGCACGCACCGAGAAGGCAGTCACACGGTCGATGACGTTGTGCGGGTTGGCTGTGTCCCCATTGATCACGAGTTGCAAGAACCCGCCTTGCAGGCGGTAAAGGCGCTCCTCCAGTACGTAGATGCGCGGGTTGTCATCCACGCGGTAGGTGTAAAGCCAGCGCTCGGCGTTGGCTTTGTGGATCTTGACGCCCGAGCTGTCCTCGGCATCGTAGACGATCCACTCCCCCTGGCGCGTAGCCGGGTTGTAGACGTAGGCCCGCAGGGTTTCCTGGCTGTTGCCCTGGCAGGCTGCCACGCCGTCCTGGCTGCAACGAAACTCGTTCCAGCGGTCAATACCGTCGTCCCTGCCGTTGCCGTTGCTGTCGTCGAAGGTGCAAGCGGCGTTGGGTGGGTTGACCTTCTTGGCTACATTGATATTGTCCTCGTTGGAGCCGCTGTTGATGGTCTCGCAAACCGGCAGCACCACGTCCAGAAGGCTGCGGCGCAGCACCAGGGTGTCCGACGAGCCAGCGTCGATAACCTCGACGGGGGTGAAGTCCTGCGGCATGCGCTCACCCGCCTGGCGTACGTCGGCCCCGATCATGTCCATCGCGGTGCGCAGGTTCTGGTTGAGGGCGGTGCGGGACTGGTCTAGCTGGTAGAGGCGCCGGTTGGAGAGGGTGATGGAAAAGGCCAGGCCCAGGACGATCACGCCCACGGCCAGCGCCAGCAGCAGCTCCACCAGCGTCATACCCTTAGCGGAGCTGAGTGAAGACGGTCTCAACCGCATACATGCTCCTCCCATTCAAAAACACCTCGACGCGGATATGGCGGCTGCCACTGCCGCACAAGCTGACCGTGGCGCAATAAGTGGTGCGCACGGTGTAGGTCTTACCGCTGCGGTTTTGGGCCTCTTCCTGCGAGCCCCCGCTGGGTAAGGTCTGGGGGTTAACCAGGCGTAAGGCTTCGAGGCGCTCCTCGGCCAGGCGAACCGCGATGCTGCGCTGCTCGGAGCGGGTATTGGACTGGATATAGCCTAAAAACGAAGGCACTACCCCCACCAGCACGATTCCAAGGAGCGCCAGGGCCACTACTATCTCGAGAAAACTCAATCCGGCCTGCCGATAACCCCTGCTCACCGTGGCCTCACCCCCCCGCCCAGCATGACTTCGACCTGCTGGGTCTGGTTCTTGGCATTCGAAAGCGTTACGATAAGGTTTTTGTTTGCTAATCCCCGGCTGGTGAAGCAGACGGGCCATGTAACGGGGGTATTGGTCCCGCTCACCCTGACGCCTGGCGGCAGCTCGAGAGTGAGTCTTGGATCAGCAGTCCACGTCACAGAGTTGCAGTTGCCGGCATACTCCGTGACCAAGCGGCCAGGCGACTCGGCCCTGACGCGGTAGGCCGAGGTAGTTGCCATGGCCTTGGCCCTGGTCTGCTTGAAAAAGCCCTCGAGCTGAGTGGTTCCGTTGTGGAGTGGGTTGTTGAACCCGCGCAGGTTGATCGTCCCGATGGCGAGAACAATTGCGGTGATCCCCAGCACCACGAGGACTTCTACGAGAGTGAGAGCTCGACTACGCAAAGCGGCGCACCTCCTAGTGTCTGGCCACACTCTGCCGCCCCAGCGGGTGGAATTGACACCCCCAAACGGGTAATACCCCCAACAGGGGGATATTCATTGGAAGCGCTTTAGCTTCCAGCCCTGCTCAAAGTCTCGGCTTTCCAGGCGTTGACCACCTGCTTTTTGCTCAACCCGGCCTTGGCCGCGAGGATCAGGCCATAGGCGATGGTGGGAAGACCCTCGAGGCTATGGGCATCGGTCCCCAGGGAGAAGCGCAGCCGGTCGCGCCACTGCAGGGCCAGGCGCCAGTCGAGGTCGCAGCGGTGGTGGTTGCAATTGATCTCCACGGCCACTCCCCGCTCGGCAGCGCGCTCGAGCACCCGCTCCCAGTCGGCCTCGGCCCCCTTGCGTCGCAACAGCAGCCGCCCGGTGGGGTGCCCAAGGATCTTGAGGTGGGGGTTATCCAGCGCCCTCAGCAAGCGCTGGGTCTGCTCCTCTTTGGGCAGGTTGAGTCCTGAGTGCAAGCTGCCGATCACTACGTCGAAGCCAGCCAGCATCTCGTCGGGGTAGTCCAGCGAGCCGTCGGGGAGGATGTCGGACTCGATACCCTTGAGGATGCGGAAGGGGGCCAGCTCTACGTTGAGCCTCTCGATCTCGGCCCACTGCGCCTTTACACGCTGCGGCTCGAGCCCCCCTGCGTAAGGAGCCGACTGGGAATGGTCGGTAATGACCATGTAGCTGTACCCCTCGGCTATCGCCGCCTCGGCCATGGTGCGCAGGCTGGCGGTTCCGTCGGAGTAGGTGGAGTGGCAGTGGATCAGGCCCAGCAAGTCCTCACGCCGCAAAGCTTGCTCGGGCTCTTCCAGGCCCAGGTGCTCGGGCTCGCGCCAGTAGGGGGAAGGCAGCCTGCGCCCCAGTTGCTCGAACACCTCGGCTTCACTCTGGCCCACCGGAAGCTCCCCCAGTGACTCGACAAAAGCCCTCGAGCCCGTAGCCCGCAAAAGCACCGTGCCGTAGTCCTGCGGCGTGGCACAGAAGACCTTGAGGGGAAGACCGCCCAGATGGCCGTGTAACACCGATCCCTCGATGCGCTCGATGTAGCGCCCGAGGGCGTTCTGTACGGCTTCAGGTCCCGCCAGGGCCACGAAGTCGAGGTTGCCGATGGTCTCGAGGCCCCGCCGGAAGCTCCCGGCCACCTCGGCCCGGATGCCCGCGCCCGCGAAGTCGGCCAGCAGCAGCTCAGCGGCTTCGATGGCCTCGCCCCACAAGACGCGGCGCAGGCCCTCGAGCGCGAAGCGCGCCGCCTGGACTAAGTTAGCCTCGGTCTTGGCCCCGAAGCCGGGGATGCCCTGCAAGCGCCCAGCCTCACCGTGGCGGATGAGCTCCTCGAGCGAGTCGATCCCATGTTCCCAGAGGGCGCGGATGCGCTTGGGGCCCAAGCCCTGCACCCGGAAGAACTCCAGCACGCCGGGGGGCACCTGGGCCTCGAGTTCGGCCATGTAAGCAAACTCGCCGCTCTGCACGATCTCGGTGAGCATGGGAGCCAGCGCCGGGCCCACACCGGGAACCCCCTTGAAGCCCTGGGCGGCCAGGACCTCGAGGTCGGCCTCGAGCTTTTCGATGTTGCGGGCGGCCCGGCGATAGGCCTGGGCTCGGAATTCGCCCTCTCCCAGGACTTCCATCAGGTCGGCGGCGTACTCGAGCATCCCAGCCAGCTCTTTGCGATTCATGGCTATAGCGTAATACGCCGATGGCCGATAGCTGGTAGCCAAATAAAGATGCCGATGGGCTATCCCAGCCCGTAGGGCTGCGCCCTGCCTTCACGGAAGACGGCGGCTTCGGTGTATCCGGCCTGCTTGAGCACGGACACCGCGTCGGCGAAGCGGTGAGCGACCTCCTCAGGAGCGTGGGCGTCGGAGCCGAGCACCACAGGAATACCCAGCTCACGGGCCCGCTCGAGGAGGGCTGGGCTAGGGTAAAGCTCCCCAATCTTCTTGCGCCAGCCTGCCGTGTTCACGTCCAGCGCCAGCCCTTCCCCCGCGATCACCTGCAAGGCCTCCTCGGCCAGGTCGAAGTAGCCCTCAGGGGGAATATGGCCGAACTTCTTGGGCAAGTCGAAGTGCCCGATGCTGTGGTAGAGCCCCGAACGGGCAGCCTGGCCCACCAGCCTGAAGTACTCGCGGTAGACCTCGCGCAGGTCGCGCTCGTCGAAGTCGGCGGCGAAGGCCGGGTTGTCGAAGGGCCAGGCCCCAATGTAGTGCACCGAGCCGATGACGTAGTCGTAGGCGTAACCCGCCGCCATCCGCCGCACGAATCCCTCGGTGCCGGGGTGATAGTCGGCCTCGAGCCCGATCCCTACGTAGAAATCCCCAGCCTGCTCGCGGGCTCGCTCCAACATGGAGAGGTAAAGGGGCAACTGCTCGAGGCTCATGCGGTAATCGGCGTCGAACCAGGCAGGCATGGGGCTGTGGTCGGTGAAAACGACGCCTTTCAGACCCGCCTTTCGGGCAGCCTCGACGTACTCGAGGGGCTGCCCTACCGCGTGGCGGCACAGCGGGGTGTGCATGTGGGAGTCGTACATGGGATCAGGTTAATCGACCCGCAACACGAAGCCCGCGCTGGCCCAAACCTGCACACTTCGCCGGAGGATCTGGGAGGCTTGCCTGGAGAGATCGGCGTCGGGCACGAGTTCGCCCTCCATCCTCTGAACCAGGCTGGGCGACTCGGGCGGGGCCAGCTCGGGCGCGCGAGCCAGCACGCTGTCCACCTGCCACCTCGAGGCCCACAGGCGCTTTAGAGCCCACAAAGCCTCCTGGCGCGAGGGCTCGAGGGCGAAAGGCCCTTCCCCGGCGTAGCGCACCAGCAAGCGGCCCTCGGGCAGCACGCGCATAATCTCGTCGGCCCGCTCGGGCAGCAGGTAGCTCTCACGCACCAGACGCTCGGCCTGGGCGCAGGCAGCCCCGAGCTTCTCCTCGTCGAGCCGAACACCGAAAACCCCCACGAAGGCGTTGCGAATCTGCTCGGCCAGGTTGGCGAACTGGTAGAACTCGGCCTCGAGGCCCTGTAGGACCACGGTCGTGGCGACGGGCAGCCCGGCAGCCTGGAGTTTCTGAAGATCGGCCACCTCGCCGGTGGCGCTGGCCCGCTCGAGGGGAAAAATCATCGGCCTCGATTATAGGCCGTATCGGGCCTTTGCTCCACGGAGTCAGCGGCTCGAGGGCACGCGTGGGGACCCCTCCTCGTCAGCGGCCATCCTCCCCACGGAGAAAGGGCGGGCACAAGAGCTGACCCTACTCGACCCTCAAGCCACCGCTGGCCGCAGCGCCCGGCGAATGCCCAGCGAGAGCATTCCCCCCATGATCGCCAGCGCCCCGGCGGCGAAGAAGGCCAGGTTGTACTCGCCCAAAGCGTCGCGCACGCTGCCGCCCGCCCAGGAAGCGAAGGCCGCCCCAAGCTGGTGAGCCGCGAAGACCCAACCGTAGACCGTGCCCACGTTCTGCCGCCCGAAGTTGTCGGCCACCAGGGCCACGGTGGGGGGCACGGTGGCGATGTAGTCGAGGCCGAAGAGGATGGCGAAGGGGACCATGGTCTCGGGGGTCACCGCGTAGGGCAACAGCAGCAGCGAGAGGCCGCGGAACACGTAGTACACGCACAGCAGTTTGCGGGGGTCGTAGCGGTCGGTGAGCCAGCCCGAGCCGATGGTGCCCACGAAGTTCATCGCACCTATCAGGGCCAGCATCCCCGAGGCCACCCCCTGCGAAATCCCGCAGTCCACGGCGTAGGGGATGAAGTGGACCCCGATCAGGCCGTTGGAGGTCGCCCCGCAGATGAAGAAGGTGCCCGCCAGCAGCCAGAAGGTGCTCGAGCGCACCGCCTGTCCCATGACCCCGGCGTCGGCGGTGATCCTGGCCGGTGCGGAGCCGGGCGCAGCCCCCAGGGGTCGCTCCCCGATTTCGGCGGGGCTGTCCTTCATCAACACGAAGATAGGCACTATCGCCACCAGGGCTGTCCCCGCCATAATCCAACTGGCCTCGCGCCAGCCCAGGCCCGTGGCCCAGACCACCAGCGCCGGGATGAAGATGAGCTGTCCCGCCGAAGTGGCCCCCCCGAAGATCCCCGTGACCAGCCCCCGCTGCTTGATGAACCAGCGGTTGGCCACCGTCGCGCCCAGCACGCTGCCCACGATGCCCGTACCCACCCCGCTCACCACGCCCCAGATCAGGTTGAGCTGCCAGACCTGGGTCATGAGGGCGCTGCCCACCATGCTCAGGCTCATCAGCAGCAGGCCGAAGAGGGTAATGCGGCGCGGGCCGTAGCGGTCCATCAGGTAGCCGCTGAAAGGCCCTCCCAGCCCGAAGAGCACCAGGCCGATGGATACCGCCACCGAAATGGTGGTCTTGCTCCAGCCCAAATCCTGCTCCAGCGGCACCAGCAAAGCCCCCGGCACCGAGCGAATCCCAGCAGCGATCAACGTCGCCAGCACCGCCACTGCCACCACGATCCAGCCGTAGAAAATGCGATTGGAGTTCGCCACAGATCCCCCGTTCGTGCAAGGCTACCCTCTAGCGCCGGGCCAGGGCAACCAGGCCCACGCCCAGCAGGATCACCGGCAGGGCCAGCAGGGTGATGAGGGTGATGGGTTCCGCTGCCAGGGCGACCCCCAGCAGCACCGCCACCACCGGGTTGACGTAGGCGTAGCTCCCGGCCAGCGCGGGGCGGACCCGCGACAGCAGGAACATGTAGGCGCTGTACCCCACCATCGAGCCGAAGACCACCAAGTAGGCCCAGGCGGCCAGGGATGAGAGGCTGGGAAGCTGGGTAAAACGCTCACCCAGCACCGAGCCCAGCAGCAGCAGCACCACGCCACCCGCCAGCATCTCGGCGGCGCTGCCCATCATGCCCTTGGGCAGCACCATGTGGCGGCTCCAGGCCGAGCCGAAAGCCCAGCACACCGGGGCCAGGAAGATCAGAAGGGTGCCCAGCAGGTTCGAGCGGAGGTTGCCCTCGAGCATCAGCAACGCCACTCCCGCGAAGCCCAGCGCCATGCCCAGCCACTCGAGGCTGCGGGTCTTCTCCCCCCACAACCGGCCAAACAGCGCCAGCCACAAGGGCATGGTGGCGATGATGGTGGCCGCCAACCCCGAAGCCACCCCCAGCGACTCGCCCAGGGCGACCATCCCCATGCCCCCGCCCATCAACAGCGTGCCCACACGGGCCGCACCCCACCACTCCTGACGGGTGGGAGCGGGAGTGCCGCTCAAGCGAAGTAAGGTAAAAAGCACCCCACCGGCCACGATGAAGCGAACCCCCGTCGCCAGCAGCGCGGGCATGGTCTCGACCATGTACACGATGGCCAGATAGGTCGAGCCCCAGATCAGGTAGAGCGCCAGCAGGGCTCCGAGGACCATCCAGCGGTCGCCAGCGGTACGGGGCAATGCCTTGTGCATCTGCATATTCAGGCCTCGCTTCGTCTTAGCTGTGGGGCTGTTGAGGATCGGACGAGCCCGCCTCGAGCACGTACAACCTGTCCCTCAGCGCGGGAACCCGAATGCTCCCGCTGGCTCAGAAGGGTTGCGAGATCGAATGCGGTTCGGTCATCGTGCGGCGAAGTCATAATCACCTCTGGACAACACCACGAATGGCCCAATGATATACGATAAAACCACCATTCGTCTATATCTTATTCGGGGACGTGGTACAATACCGAATATGGTTCAGCTAGACACCATCGACCGGGCGATTTTGCTCGAGTTGCAAAAGGAGAGTCGCCTTTCTTATGCGGAAATTGGGGCTCGAGTGGGGCTTTCGGCGGCTGCGGTACACGACCGGGTGAAGAAGCTCGAGCGCAAAGGGGTCATCGAGGCGTACAGAATTCAGGTCAACCCCAAAGCCATCGGGCTGCAGGTGACGGCCTTCATCGCAGTACGGCTGCAGAACGACGCCACCTGCGCCGACGTGGCCCCCACCTTCGCCGACTTCCCCGAGGTCGAGGAGTGCCACAGCGCCGCCGGGGACATCGACGTGCTGCTCAAGGCCCGCACCGCCACCCCCGAAGACCTCGAGAAGCTGCTCTACCGCATCAAGCGGGTGCCCGGCGTCTCCCGCACCACCTCGACCGTAGTGCTCTCGACACAGTTCGAGGCCCGGCCACTGATCCCCGTTGAAGCAGAGTAAAGCAAGAGGCGAGGGAAAAGTCCTCAGCAAAGAAAAGTGCATGACGGATTGCACATGGCGTATCGCGTACAACGTATGGCGTACGACCCGATCACCTTTGGCTGTGGGCTAAACGTTCGGCATGTAACATTCCTCAAAGCAAGCCGCGCTAAGCATCCTCAATCACCCGCCACATGTACCACGCGGCGTGAGAGCGGAAGGGGCGGAAGCGCTCGCCGAGGGCCTCGAGTTCGGCCTTTGCGCTCACCCCGTAGACCCGCTCGAGCCCCCTGCGCACCCCGAGGTCGAGCACGGGCCACACGTCGGGGCGACGCAGGCCGAACATCAAGAACATCTGCACCGTCCAGACCCCGATGCCCTTGACCTGGGTCAGGTGGGCGATGATCTCCTGATCGGAGCGCTGCTCGAGGCCCTCGAGGCCGCCCTGCAGGGCGAAGCGCGAGAGGTCGTGGATGAAGCCGACCTTGGCCCGTGAGAGCCCCAGGGCCCGCAGGTCGTCGGGGTGGGCAGCGGCCAGTACTGCGGGCTCGATGGGAAAGCGCTGCTCGAGCCGCTTCCAAATCGTCTGGGCAGCCTTGCCGGAGAGCTGCTGCCCCACGATCGAGCTGACCAAGGTAGGATAGGCCGGCAGCACCTCGGCGACGTGGGGCTGGAAAGGGGCAGGGCCAAAGCGCTGCTGCAGCCCCATCATCAACGGATCGTCAAAGGAAACCGCCCCGTTGGAAAGGAGCGGCTTCCTGCGCTGGGGCCTAGACAAACTGCACCCCGGCGCAGGTGGTGACCTTGCCCTGATACAAGAAGGTGACCTGGCGCAAAGCGACCTCGAGATCGAAGGGGGTGAGGGCGCTGGTGCCGTCCTCGGGCAGGACCACGTTGTACCAGCGCAGCGCGGCACTGCCCGCCGTGTGCAGCACGCAGATATTGGCCACCGTGCCCACCACCACCACGTTCTTGATGCCCCAAAGGTGCAGCAGGTGCTCGAGCTGGGTACCGTAGAAGCCGTCGTAGCGGGCCTTGCGGATGACGGTCTCCTCGGGGCGCGGCTTGAGCGCCTCCACGATCTCGGCCCCCCAGGTGTTCTGCACCACGTGGCGCGGCCAGATGTTGAACTCGGGGTCGTCCTCGGGGTGCCAGTCCTGGGTGTAGACCACCCTGACCCCAGCGGCCCTGGCCCGCTCGAGCAGCCCGGCGATGGGCGGTATGGTCTTGGGCGCGTCCGGGACGAAGAGGGCCCCTTCGGGCTCTACGAAGTCGTTCTGCATGTCTACGATGATCAGCGCACTCTCGCGGGCAGGCAGGGTAACCTGGGACTGTCTGGGAATTTCCGGGACTTCAACCATAGCTCTCTCCGCCTCTATTCTAGGTTGGGGAGCGCGAAATGGACTTCAAGGTTTCCTGGCGCGAAGCGCTGATGCTGGGCGCGACGGTGGCATTAGTGGTGGCCGGGGCACGGGCCCAATCCCAGGGGTTGCTCATGGCGCTGCTGCTGAGCCTGCCCTTCGGCCTGCTGGCTACGCTGCTGTACAAGGCGTTGATGCCTCTGCTCCTGCGCGGGCTGGCTCGAGGCCGCTCGAGCCAGGCGCCGGAGGACGAGGCAGGGGGCGATCAGGGGCCCCAGGGGTGAGAGGTTGTCGGATGCCCTACCCTGTATGTCAGGGCAGCAAAACGCCAGACGCCAAACACCGGCAACCTGAGGTTCCTGGCGTTTAGCGTCTGGCGCACTTTAGATCAGCGTCTTTCGGCCTTCGAGCAGCTCACCTGCGCCCGATGAGCCTCCAAGCCGCAGGCAGCAGGGCGGCAGCGATGATGGCCTTGACCAGGTCGCCGATGAGGAAGGGAATCATCCCGGCTTGCAGCAGGCCCTGAAGTCCGGTGTATTTGCCAATCTGCGCCAGCATGTAGCCCAGCCAAGGCAGGCCCAGCGCGTAGATCAGGAGGTTAGCCAGCAGCATGGCCGCCAGGGTTTTCCAGGAGCTGCGGTCGGTGCCGAAGCGCTCGACCAAGAAGCCCACCAGGAAGGCGGCCAGCGGGAAGGCGACGAGGTAACCGGCGGTGAAGGTAACCGCGGCCCAGGTTTTACCCCCGGCGAAGACCGGGAGCACCAGGCCCTCGAGCAGGTACGCCACCAGGGCCAGGAAGCCCAGGCGGCTGCCTAGGGCCGCACCCACCAGCAGCACGCCCAGGGTTTGCAGGGTGATGGGCACGGGCTGGAGGGGGATGGAAGCTTGGGCGCACAGCGCCACGAACAGGCTGCCGCCCAGCACCAGCAGCAGGTCACGCAGCGCGCTGCGGGTGGGGAGGAGGGTCTTGAGCAGCGGAGTGTAGGGCAGGCTTTGCGTAGGGTTCATTGGGTTCATCACTTAGCCTCCTAATCTGCCGATGAGAGACACGTCACCGGCGGCGATTCGCTCGGTTGCGCCCTGAGACTCTACCACCAAGGCCCCATCCTCGGCTAGGTCCAGGGCCCTGCCCCGCAATTCGCCCCTGGGCGTTTTGACCGTCACCTCCTGACCCAGGGTGACGCTGTACTTCTTCCAGTCCTCCAGGATGCGCTCGGGCTTGGAGAGGTTCTCGTATTGGTTTTCCAGCTCCTCGAGGAGCCGCGCCAGCAACTCGGCGCGGTTCACGGGACCAAACTCGCTCAGCGCCGCCGCTCCCGGGGGCACCGGGGGCCGGACGTTGAGCCCTATCCCCAGGATTACCAGGCCGGGCGAGGAGGTCCCCACCCTGGCCTCGACCAAAATCCCGGCCAGCTTGCGCCCGTCAGGGGCCAGCAGGTCGTTGGGCCACTTGAGCCCGCCCAAGCCCACCGCCTCGCGCAAGGCCACCCCCACCGCCAGCGGCAGCAGGGCGATGGGGCTTCGCGGGCGCAACAGCAAAGAGAAAGTGAGCGAGGAGCCCGGTGTGCTGATCCAGGGACGGCCCATCCGCCCGCGGCCCGCGCTCTGGCGCTCGGCCAGCACCACTGCTCCCTCAGGAGCCCCATCCTCAGCCCACTGACGCAGCACGTCCTGGGTGCTGGTGGTGTGGCCCAAGTAGCGGTAAGGCCTGCCAAAGCTTCCCCGCAACAGGGGCTCGAGCACCTGCGGCAGGGGGGTTCCCGGCTCCACCCGTACTCCCAGGGCCTTGGAGACTTCAATGGGATAGCCCTCGTGGATCAGCCGCTGCACCAAGTAGCGGGCCTGGTCGCGCTCGATGCCCAACTGCTCTCCCAGGCGCCGGCTGGGCTGAAACTGTTCGCTGAGCAGGGTCAGCAACCTTTGTTGCACGTCCTCTATATTACCCTCCCACAGTCAAGACTCCAGCCCTCCACCCTTTAGACGACCCCAACCCTCCCCCGTCAGTGGAGCCTCGAGGCCTACCCACCTGAGGCTAAGCTGTAGGCGATGCGACAACTCTTCTGGCTTCCCCTGCTCGGACTGGCCTGGGCCGCCTCGCTCTCTCCGGCGGGCACGCTTCAGGGCCACCATGGCCCGGTCGCGGCAATGGCGCTGAGCCCGGACGGGCAAACCCTGGCCCTGGCTGCCGATGCCTACATTCAGCTCTTCGGCGTGGATGGACGGCCACGCGGCCTGCTGAGCGGCCACCGGGACACCGTGCGCTCGCTGAGCTACAACCCCGAGGGCACCCTGCTCGCCAGCGGGGCCGCCGACAACGCCGTGTGGCTGTGGAAGCCCGAGGAGCGCCTGGCCCTTCGCACCTACCAGGCCCATTCGGGCGAGGTCTGGGGGCTGCGCTTTAGCCCCAACGGGCGCAGTGTGCTCAGCGGCAGCGCCGACGGCGAGGTACGGCTTTGGAACCTGGGGGGCCAAACCCTGCGCACTTACGCCGCAGGGGGCTGGATCTACGGCCTGGCTTTCGCCCCGGATGGAAAGCACTTCGCCAGCGGGGGGCTCGAGGGGGTCGAGTTGTGGCACACCCAGTCGGCCCGCCCTCTGCCTCTGCTGGGGCCGCAGGGAGTTCATTCGCTCGACTGGAGCCCCAAGGGGCTGCTGGCGACAGGCGACCGCGAAGGGGTGATCCGGCTGTGGGACCTCGAGGGGCGACCTAGAGGACAGATCCAGGCCCACAGTCAGTTGGTCAGCGCCCTGGCCTGGAACCCGGCGGGCCAGTGGCTCCTCAGCGGCGGCCAGGACGGCAAAATTGCAGTGTGGAACGAGGAGGGTCGGCCCGTGCGAAGCTGGCAGAGCAGTTCGGTGCTGTGCGTGGCCTGGAGCCCGGAGGGGGGGGTGATCAGCGGCCACGACGACGGGCGAGCCAGGCTGTGGAGCGCCGGGGGAAGGTTGGTGAGGACCCTCGAGCCCATCGCCGCCTCGGTCAGCGCCCTGGCGCACAGCCCCGACGGGCGTTATCTGGCCAGTGGCGGGCGCGACAAGGAAGTCTGGCTGTGGGACAGCCAAGGACGGGTGCTGCACAGGCTACGGGGGCACGAACTCGAGGTCAGCGTGCTGGCCTTCTCCCCTGACAGCCGCCACCTCGCCAGCGGCAGCGCCGACGGCACCATCCGCATCTGGGAGGTCGCCAGCGGGAGGCCGGTCCAGACGCTGTCCCGCCACGACGGTGGGGTTTCGGCCCTGGCATGGCACCCAGCAGGCAGGGGCCTGGTGAGCGGCGGGCGCGACGAGGTGATCAAGTTGTGGGAGTGGCGCAGCGGCAAGCTCTTGCTGGACTGGCGCGCCCACGAGTTCGACGTGACGGGCCTGGCCTGGGTGGGTGAGAACTTCGTCAGTGCCAGCGCCGACCAGACCATCGCCTGGTGGAACGTACGGGGGCAGGAGTTGCGGCGGGTGTTCACCGGGCAGGGGCCGCTTTACGCCCTCGCCCTCGATCCCAAAGGCACGGTCCTGGCCACCGGCGGCTTCAAGGGCAGCGTTAGGTTGTGGCAAGCGCAAAGCGGGAAAGCTCTGCACACGCTCGAGGGCCACACTAGCGCCGTGCAGGCCCTGGCCTGGGACGTCAGCGGCAGCAAACTCGCCAGTGCCAGCTGGGATAAGACGGTGCGCCTGTGGGAGGTGAACGAGGGCACCTTGACGCAAACCCTCGACGGCTTCGTGCGTCCGGTCTACGGGCTGGCCTGGCCCCAATCGGGCCTGGTGGTCGGCAGCGGAACGCTGAGGCGGGGGGGAACGCTGAGCGTGTTCAGGGCGCGGTAGAGCCGCGTAAGGGGTCGAGGGTTCTCAGCGCTCGAGCGACCACCGACGCCCGTAAGCCCGCACCTCGCTGCCCTGGAAGGCTTGCTCGAGCAGGCCCTGCAAGTACTGGCCCGCTTCGGGCAACAGGCCGCTGCAACCGGAGTGGGTATAGACGAAGACGTAGCGCGGCCAGCGCGGCGACTGGGAGAACACCACACAACCCTCGTACTCGGGGTAACTGGCGTAAAACTCCGACAACAGCGCCTGGAGCGTCTCCTTCGCCTCGGGCAGGGCGTGCTCCTCGGGGGGGCGCACCCACAGCGTGACCACCTTGAGCGCGTTCATCGGCTCACCCCCCAGGCGTAAGGGGACTGGGCCAGGAGTTCGGCCAGGCGTTTGGCCCCCTCGGCCAGCCGGGGACCGGGACGACCCAGGTAGGCTTCCTCGAGGGGAAAAACCTGCCGGTAGCGGAGGGCGGGAACGTCCAGTTCGCGCTTCAGCACCACTTCGGGGCGCAGCTTGCGCACCCCGCACCAGGAAACCGTGATCAGGTCGGGCGCAGCCGCCTCCACCTCCTCTGGAGTGAGGGGCTTGGAGCGCACGTCCAGATGGGCAAAGGCGTTCTCGGCCCCCAGCGCCTCGAGCAGCCCCGTCACCCAACTGCGCCGACCCGCGGCAACCATGGGGCGGGGCCACCACTCCACCATCACCCTCGGAGGCCGGACCCAGCGCGGCAGGCTCCCCCTGGCCTGGGCGATCATCCAGCGCATGGCCCCCACCACGTGTTCCCCCTGGCGAGGCACCTCGAGCCACTGCGCCACCTGACGGATGTCGGAATACACGTCCTGCAAGCTCTCGGGGTCGAGTACTTGGTGGGGAATCCCCCGCTCGGCCAGGCCCTGCACCACCCGCTCCATGCCCGGCACGCTCAGGCTGGCCAGCACCAAGTCGGGCTCGAGGCGCTCGACCTTGTCCAGGTCAATCTGAAGATCGGGACCAACGCGGGGTAGCTGCCTGACTTCGGGGGGAAAATCGGAGTGGTCGTCCACCCCCACCAACCGGTCGAGGCAGCCCAGTGCCCAGACGATCTCGGTGTTGGAGCCCGTCAGACTGATGATGCGCATGTTACGCATGGCCATCGACCATCGGTTATCGACGCTTCTTGACCAGCCATTTCTCTTCAGCGAAGCCCTCGCGCTGGTTGACCACGCGGGCGAGGGTGAACAGCAGGTCGGAGAGGCGGTTGAGGTAGCGCATGGCCTCGGCGTTGACCTCCTCGGTATGCATCAGCTCGACCACCCTTCGCTCGGCCCGGCGCACGACGGTGCGGGCTAGGTGCAAGGCTGCCGCTGCCGCGTGACCGCCGGGGTGGATGAAGCCGGTGAACTTGGGGGCTTCTTCCTGGTAGCGGTCGATGAGGGCCTCGAGCCCCTCCACGTCCTTTGCGTCGATGCGGACCAGGTTCTTCTCGTAGGGGCCGCCAAAGCGGGTGGCGAGGTCGGCCCCGAGGTCGAAGAGGGCGTTCTGGATGTGCTCGAGGTCGACCTGGATGTCGGGGTGGCTCTCGCCCAAGGCGGCCCTGGCTACCCCGATGGCACTGTTGGCCTCGTCCACCGTGCCATAGGCCTCAACTCGAGGGTGATCCTTGGGAACCCTCTCCGCCCCGTAGAGCCCGGTTTCGCCCTGGTCACCGGTCCTGGTGTAGATCTTCATGACTTCAATCTAACCCCTCCCACCCAAATGCGTGCCTCAAGGTCAGTCAGGGTACACACGTCCTCCTGGCGATGGCCTAGCGTAGATCCAGTCGTATGAGCCTGCCTATCGCTTTCCTGGCCGGAATGCTCTCCTTCCTCTCCCCTTGCGTGCTGCCGCTGGTGCCGACCTACTTGCTCTACCTCGGAGGCGACAAGGGGCGCCCGATCCGCAATGCCCTGTTCTTCGTGCTAGGCTTCAGCGCGATCTTCGTCCTGCTGGGGCTACCCTTCACCTTGCTGGGCAGCCTGTTGCTGGGCAGCCGCGACCTGCTGAGCAAGATCGGGGGGGTGGTGCTAGTCCTGTTCGGCCTGTACATGCTGGGACTCAAGCCCGCCTTCCTGACCCGGGCCGTCAGCCTGCGCTACCAGGGCGACACCCAGACCCCCTGGGGGGCTTTCGTGCTGGGCGTGGTGCTGGGCCTGGGCTGGACCCCTTGCATCGGCCCGGTGCTGGGGGCCATCTACACCCTGACCGCCGCGGGCGGCGGGGTCTCCCCCCTCCTGGCCTACGTGCTGGGCCTGGCCATCCCCTTCCTACTGGTCGCACTCTTCGCCGACCGCGTGCGGGGTTTCCTACGCCGCGCCGCCCGGCTTTCCCACGCCTTCGAGATCACCGCCGGGGTGGTGCTGGTGCTCATCGGCGTGCTGCTCGTCACCAACCAGTTCACCATCCTCAACAGCTACCTGCTCAAGATCACCCCGCAGTGGCTCTTGGACCTCGAGAACGGCTTCTTGGGCAGGTGACGCCCGTCTGCTCCTTGTGCAGATCGCTCCGGCTCGTTTAGGCTAAGCCCCCGATGAGTCCCCTGCTCGAGGCCCAATCCCTCTCCAAGCGCTATGGCCGCGACTGGGTGATTCGCGACCTGGATTTTCGCCTCGAGGCCGGCGAGGTCGTGGCCCTGCTGGGGCCCAACGGAGTGGGCAAGACCACACTGCTGCGGCTTCTGGCCGGGCTGATCCGGGCCAGCGGAGGCCAAATCAGACGGCAGGGCAAGGTCGGGCTGCTGGCCAATCCCCCGGCCTTTCACCGGCACTTCACCGGGGAGGAGAACCTGAGCTATGCACTGCGGCTGGAGGGCCACACGCCCAGGGCCAGCACCATCGCCGCCGCCCTCAAGGCGGTGGGGTTGCCCGCGGGCAAGCCGGTGCTGGGCTACTCCAGCGGCATGAAAAAGCGCCTGGCGATGGCCCGGCTGCGGCTGCTGCGGCCCGAGATCTGGCTGCTCGACGAGCCCGAAGCCGCACTCGACGCGCAGGGACGCGAACTGCTCGAGGCCCTCATCCTCGAAGCCAGAACGTCCGGGGGTGTGGTCCTGGCGACCCATGACCGAGACTGGGTCCAGCGCCTCGCCACCCGAACGCTCGAGCTCTCCCCCATCACCTGAAAACGCCATGCTGATGCTTCTTGCTCGCTCGATTCCCAACCGACTCTCAACCCCATGCCCTACGCCCTACGCCATGGGCTTTTTGCGTTCGGTGTTTGGCGTCGGGCCTTCGACGTGCACGCCATGACCCTCCTCACCCGCATCTTCTGGCTGGCCCTGCGCGACCTCACCCTCGAGCTTCGCGGGCGCACCGGGCTCCTGGCGGCGGTGTTCTTTCTTTTCACCATGCTGCTGATCCTGGGGCTGGCCCTCGGCCCCAACCAGGACGAGCTGCGCAAGGCTGCTCCGGGGGTGCTGTGGGTGGCGCTGGCCTTCGCCGGAAGCCTGCTGGCGGGGCGGGCTTTTGGCCTGGAGGTCGAGGACAACACCCTCGACGACCTGTTGCTCATCCCCGGCAGCCGCGAGTGGATCTACTACGGCAAACTGCTTTTTCAGCTTCTTCTGCTGCTGGCCGTCGGCCTGGTGCTGCTTTTCCTGACGGCGGGACTTTTCTACTTGCCCCTTGCGACCTTGCCCGGCATCCTGGTCACGCTGGTGCTGGGAAGCGTCGGCTATGCTTCTGTGTCCACCTTCTACGCCGGGATGCTGGCCCGGTTGCGCGGGCGCGAAGCACTGCTGCCTCTGGTGCTCTTCCCGGTAGTGGTGCCGGTGATCCTGGCCTCAGTGCGGGCTACCACCTTGCTGATGGAGGGCCTGCCGCTGGGCGAGGTGGCCGAGTGGTGGCGGCTGTTGCTGGTCTTCGATGTCATTTACCTGACCCTGTGTGGGCTGCTTTTCCCGTATGTTCTGGAAGGATAGCGTGACCGGGCTCGAGCCAGGCTCAAGGGGAGGCTGACCTCGAGTGTTCACCGTGGGGGTAGTCCTCACATCTGTCTTGTCCGAGAATGGCGTAAGAAGATCAAGGAGACTGCCATGAGTCAAAGCAAACGTATGGACATCCTGACCCTGGCTTCGCTGAGCCTGGGCTTGCTGACGCTGGGGATTGGTGCTTTCCTAGCCTTCACCGCCCCGCCGGCTACCGAGCAGGGGCACGTTTACCGCATCATCTTCCTGCACGTGCCCTCGGCCTGGGTGGGCATGGTTTCGCTTTTCGTAGCGGTGGCCTACTCAATCCTCTACTTGGCCAGGGGCAAGGCCCACTACGACCGCATGGCGACGGCGGTGATCGAGGTTGCGCTGCTGTTTTTGAGCCTGACCCTGATCTCCGGAATGCTGTGGGGCCGGCCTACGTGGGGCGTCTACTGGACCTGGGAGCCGCGCCTGACCACCTTCGCGATCCTGCTGGTGGTTTACATCGGCTATTTCGTGGTGCGAAGCGCCATCGAAGACCCCGAACTCAGGGCCAAGGCCTCCGCTGCCATCAGCATCCTGGGGGCGATCAACGTGCCCATCACCTACATGTCGGTCAAGTGGTGGCGCAGCCTGCACCAGACCCAGACCTTCGACCTCACCACGGGCCGCAGCAACTTCGACCCCGCCATGCTGCCCGCCCTGCTGGTCAACATCCTCGCACTCAGCCTGCTGTTTTTGGCTTTCGTGAGGATCCGCGGCTTACTGGCCGAGCGCGAATCGGCGAAACAGGAGCTGAGCCCTCAGGCGGGCTAAGGGGGTGACCATGGACAACAGCATCCTGCAAAACCCTTTCAACCCGTTCGTGGTGTGGACCTACGTCATCGGGTACGCCACACTGCTGGGCTATCTGGGCTACTTGTTGTGGCGCTACAGGCGGGAGAAGTGAAGCCAAACGTCGAACGCGAGTGGCTACCGGCTATCGGCATCTTTCCACGGAGGTTTAATTGAAACCCAAACACATCATTGGCATCGTGGTGGTGGTAGGAGCCCTGGCTTACCTGATCTTCGGGGGGCTTGGGCGGAACCTGGTGTACTTCTATACCCCCAGCGAGTGCTTGCAAAATCAGGCCACCTGCCAAAGTCGCCAGGTGCGGCTGGGTGGGCTGGTCAAGGCCGGAACGGTCAACTACGACAAGGACACCCTGGATTTGCGCTTCGTCGTCACCGATGGCGTGAGCGAATTCCCCGTGCAGGCCAAGGGCACCCCCCCGGCCCTGTTTGGCGAGAACCGAGGGGTGGTGGTCGAAGGCCGCTTCCAGGAAGGCACCTTCGTCAGCACCAACCTGCTGGTCAAGCACTCCGAGGGCTATCAGGCCCCCAAGGAAGGTTACACGCCCGAGCAGATTCGCAAGCTGATCGAGGAGGCGAAGTGAGCGGGCATCGGTTCGCCTGGGCCTTTCCCGTAACCCGTAACCCGTTGCCCGATCTCCGGCGCCGGAGGTGGCCGTGACCCCTGGCTTGCTGGGCGGAATCGCCCTGCTGGCCACGCTGGTCTTCTCGCTGGTGGGGCTGGTGCTGGCTGGCCTGGCCCTGTGGGCGCAGGACCGGCGCTACCTCGAGGCCGCCCGGCGGGTCGCGCCGATGGCCCTCCTGGCCGCGCTGACGAGTTTCGGAGCGCTGGAGTGGGCCCTGCTGACCCACGACTTCAGCGTGCGGTACGTGGCGCTGCACCACTCGGTCAAAGATCCCCTGTGGGTGACGCTGGTGACGCCCTGGGCCGCGCTCGAGGGCTCCATCCTGCTGTGGGGCACCTTGCAGACGCTGTATACCTGGCTGGTCTCGAGGCGGGTGGACGCCGGGGGCTTCAAGAGTGCCAGCACCACGCCCCTCCTCGATCCCTGGCGGGCCCCGGTGGCCTTGGGGGTGTTGTTCGCCATCCAGGTCTTCTTTTTCGCCGTGATGGTCTTCGTGGCCCACCCCTTCGACGCGCTGCCCAACCCGCCCGCCGACGGGCGCGGTCCCAACCCCCTGCTGCAAAACCACTGGATGATGGCGGTACACCCGGTGCTGATGTACCTAGGCTTCGTGGGGCTGTCGGTACCCTTCGCCTACGCGCTGAGCGCGATGGTAGCCCGCCGCTTCCAGAGCTGGATCTTCGAAACGCGCTGGTGGACGCTGGTGGCCTGGGGCTTCCTGAGCACCGCTATTTTCGCCGGAGCTTGGTGGAGCTACGAGATCCTCGGCTGGGGCGGGTACTGGGCCTGGGACCCGGTAGAAAACGCCTCCTTCATCCCCTGGCTGTTGGCGACGGCTTTTCTACACACCACGCAGGTGCAGGAACGGCGGGGCATGTTCAAGCCCTGGAACTTCGCTTACATCACCCTGGCCTTCGCAGCCACGGTGTTCGGCACCTTCCTGACCCGCTCGGGCGTCATCCAGTCGGTGCACGCTTTCGCGGATGGCCCGGTGGGTGCTCTGTTCCTGGTCTTCTTGCTGGGGGTGCTGGTCGTGGGGCTGGGCCTGTTGAGCAAGGTCAGCGGCGAAGTGCGCGACGCGGGCGAGGTGCGCTGGAAAAGCCGTGAAGGGGCCTTGCTGGCGGGCTCGCTGCTGTTTGGCACCATGGCCTTCGTGGTGGTGATCGGCACCCTCTGGCCGCTGGTGGTGGAGGCCCTGAGCGCAGCCAAGGTCTCCATCGGCGCGCCCTTCTTCAACCAGGTATCAGCCCCCATGGGCGTGGCCGCACTGCTGCTGATGGGGATCGGCCCGGTGCTGCCCTGGCGCAACGCTGGGCCCCAAATCCGCCGTAACCTCCTCCTCCTGGGTTCGGCCCTGCTGGTGGGCACGGCGCTGGGGCTGCTGCTGAGGCTGACGCTGGGCGTCTCCCTCAGCTTGGGCCTGCTGGCCTACAACCTCTGCGCCGTGGGAGTGATGATTGACCAGGGGGTGAAGGAGCGCTCGAGGGCCCTGGGCATCTCGCGCTGGAAGGCTTTCCTCGAGCTCGCCTCCTCTTCGCGCCGTCGCTTCGGCAGCCACATCGTGCACGTAGGCTTCGCCCTGGCCGCCGTGGCCATCGCCTTCAGCCAGACCTACCGCTTCGAGGAGGCCAAAACCCTCAACCTCGGCCAGAGCTGGCAGACCGCCGGCGTCGAGTTGCGGTTACGTAACGTGGGGGTGGAAGACCAGGGCAACCGCCAGTCGGTGTACGCCCTCGTCGAGATGCGGGCAGTGGACCGCCGGGGCCTGTGGGCCGACGGCACCTACACCACCCGCCTCAACTTCTACCCCCAGATGGGCAACCAGGGGCTGGCCGCCCCCGACCTCAAGTACACCCTCTACAACGACTACTACCTCATCCTGCAAGCCTTCGACACCGAGAGAGGACAGTGGGCCACGCTCAAGCTGGTGGTCACGCCGCTGGTGCTGTGGTTGTGGATCGCCGGGGGCATCATCGCCCTCGGAACGCTCTACATCCTCTGGCCCAGCCCTCAGCCTCAGCGTGAGCGAACCGCGGGAGGAGCTACGGCATGAGGCGCTTCTGGCCGCTGCTGATCCTGGCGCTGGGCGGGCTGTTCTGGTGGGGATTGCAGCGCCCTGACCCCAACGCCCTGCCCTCGGTGCTGGTGGGGAAGGCCGCCCCCGGCTTCACCCTGCCGCTGCTGAAGCCCTACCGCGCGGAGTGGGGCGAGAGGCTCGAGCTGAGCCAGCAAGTAGGCTCCCGGCCCATCCTGGTCAACTTCTGGGCCAGTTGGTGCCTGCCCTGCCGCGACGAGGCCCCGCTGCTGGAGCGCTACTGGCGACACTACCGCGACCGGCTCCTGATCGTGGGCATCAACGTGCAGGACAGCGAGGCCAAGGCGCTGGAGTTCATCCAGGAGTACGGCCTGAGCTTTCCCAGCGTCTTCGACCCCAAGGGCACGCTGGCGGTGGACTACGGCACCTACGGCGTCCCCGAGACCTTCGTGATCGATACCCAGGGCAAGGTGCTGCTGCGCCACGCCGGTCCGGTCAGCGAAGCGGCACTCAGGGACATGCTGCGAAAAGTCGGGCTGGAGGTGCTGTGAGCGCCTTGGCTCGAGTCCTGCTGGGGCTGCTGCTGGCGTTGGGTCTTTCGGCTTTAGCCCAGCCGCCCCCCACCACCCCGCCCCC
>NZ_QWLA01000046.1 GCF_003574095.1 Calidithermus roseus | reverse complement strand
CCCTCGAAGGGCGCCCCCGCCCGCACCGCCAAATCGGCGTCGCCGCTGGCGTCCACGTAGGTGTGGGCCACGAGTCGCACCAACCCGTCCTTGTTGTGCACCACGATGGAGCGCACGCGCTCGCCCTCCATCTCGGGTGCGACGAAGTGGGTGTGGTAGAGGATCTCCCCGCCCGACTCGACGAGCATGCGCTCGAGCACGTACTTCATCCCCTCGGGGTTGAACCAGTTGTCATTGCCGCTGGGGTCGGTGGCCCCGTCGCCGCGCTCGCACAGGCGGCGCTTGAGTTCGTCGGTGAGGCCCCGGTTGAGGTTGACCCCCGCCGCGACGTTGCGCATGAGGGGCGTGACTTGGGCGTTGGTGCCGGTGCCGCCCAGCGAGCCCAGGGCTTCGACGACAAGGGTCCTCGCCCCCGCCCGGGCGGCGGCGATGGCGGCGATCGCGCCCGCCGTGCCGCCCCCCACGACGATCACGTCCCAGGTGCGGGCTTCGGTACGAATGGGCAAGTTCACGGCCTCCATAGTCTTCCGTGTAGAGGCGGGTCTCGGGCCCGCCCCGAAGGAGGGCTTCACCCCTTCACCGCCCCCTCGAGCCCCCGCATGAAGTAGCGCTGGAAGACGAAGAAGATGATCAGGATGGGGATGATCTGGATGACCGCCCCCGCCGAGACGGCCCGGGTGTTGGTGGCGAAGGCCCCCGCCAGGTCGAGCAGCCCCGCCGCCAGCGGGTAGAGCTCGCGGTCGCGCAGCACGATCACAGCCCACAGGAAGCTGTTCCAGATCGCCACGAACTGCAGGATGCTGAAGGCGGCGATGGTGGGCATGGTCAGCGGCAACATCACCCGCCGCCAGATGGTCAGCTCGCCGGCCCCGTCGATGCGGGCGGCCTCGATGAGCTCCAGCGGCACCGCCAGGTAGGCCTGGCGCAGCAGGAACAGCCCCACCGTGCTGGGCAGGGCGGGCAGGATGATGGCGGCGAACTGCCCCACCGCGCCGGTCTCGGGGCGCAGCAGGCCCAGCTTGACCGTGGTCACGTAGTTGACGATCAGCCCGGCCTCGTTGGGCAGCACCAAGGTCGCCAGGATGGCGTAGAAGATGAAGTTGCGGCCCGGAAAGCTCATCTTGGCCAGCGGATAGGCCGCCAGGGCGCAGAAGGCTACGCTCAGGCCCACCCCCAGCACGCAGATGATGAGGCTGTTGAGCACCTGCCGGGCCACCGGGACCAGCGAGAAGACCTCGCGGTAGTTGCGCAGGCTGGGGTTCTCGGGCACCAGCGAGGGGGGAAACTCGAAGATGCCGCCGGAGGTCTCGAGCGAGGTCACGAAGGTCCAGACGAAGGGGTAGACGCTGATCACCAGGATCAGCAGCAGCAACGCATAGATCAGCACGCGCTCGAGCAGCACGCGCAGGCGCTTGCGGGCGCGGATACGCCGAAGCTCGAGGTCAGGCACGGTGCCCTCCAAGGAGATCGATGGTTGATAGCCGAGAGCCAAAAGTGCGCCAAATGCAAAAAGCTAAGCGCTGAACGCCCAAAACCACGATCGAACGGCGTTTTGCGTCCCGCGTCTGGCGTACGACGCAGGACGTACGACGTACGACCCACTCGCGTTTTGCGTCTGGCGTTTGGCGTTTGGCGTCCCGCGTCTTGCGTACGACGTAGGACGTATGACGTACGACCCTCTCGCATCCAGCGCTCACGAACTATTCCCCCCTCGAGTCAGCCGGAAGTTGATCACCCCGAAGATCAGGCTCACCACCGCGATCACCAAGCCCGCGGCGGCGGCGTAGCCGTAGCGGAAATCCTGGAAGGCCTGGGCGTAGACGAAGTACATGGCGGTGTAGGTGCTGCCCGCCGGGCCGCCCGCGGTCATGACGAAGATCTCCTCGAAGACCTTGATGGCGCTGATGGTCGAGAGCAGGCTGCACACCAGGATGGTCGGGCGCAGGCCGGGCAGGGTGATGTTCCAGAAGACCTGCCAGCGGCTCGCCCCGTCGATCACGGCGGCCTCCTCGAGGCTCTTGTCGATGCTCTGCAAGCCCGCGAGGTAGAGCACCATGTAGTAGCCCAGCCCCTTCCACAAGGTCACGAACATCACCGCGTAGAGGGCGATGGCGGGGTTGGAGAGCAGGTTGGTGGGGTTGCCCGCATCCATCAGGCCCAGCCGGGTGAGGATGAAGTTGACCGGGCCGTACTGGTTGTACATCCAGTTCCACATCAGGCCCACCACCGCGAAGCTGGTCACCACCGGCACGTAGTAGGCGGTGCGGAAGAGGCCGATGGCCGGGAGCTGGCGGTTGACCAGCATGGCCAACCCGATGGAGAGGATCTGGATGACGGGCACCACCAGCACGTACTTGATGCTGTTGGTCAGGCCGTACCAGAAGTCGCGGTCGGGGCCGCGAGCGGCGAAGGCGCCCAGCCCGAAGAGTTCCTCGAAGTTCCGCAGGCCCACCCACTTGGGGGGGGAGATAATGTTGTACTCGGTGAAGGCTAAGTAGGTGCCGAAGAGGATGGGCCAGAAGGCGTAGACCGCCTTCAGCGCTAGCATGGGCAGCATGAAGCCGTAGGCGATGGCCAGGGTGCGCAGCAGGCGGGCGTTCACCGGGGAGCCTCCGCGCCGGGCAGCCGCTCGAGCAGGGTCAGCCCGACGAGCGTGGGGTTGGCGGCAGCGCCGCTGGACTCGAGGGTGAGGCTCTGAATGGGCTGGTCTGGCTTGGGGTTGTTCCACACAAGCACGTTGAGGCCCGCCTCGAGCCCATCTTGGGTTCTGCCGCGCCAAACCGGCTCGTAGACCACCGTGCGCACCTGGGGCTCGAGCCAGCTCGTGAGGTGGCGGCCGTACTCCAGCGGCAAGGTGGCCTTCGAGCCGTCGGCGTAGGTCAGGGTGTAACTGCCGACGCGCTCGTAACGCTGACTGCCGATCCAGCCGGTGGTGTGCAGGAAGGCCAGCGCACGCGCCTTGACGCCACCGAGCTCGAGGGTCACGCTCTGGGGCAGGTCGGAGGCCGCCGCCCGCGCCCCCTTGAGCATCACCGCCCCCGAGACGTGGAAGCGGTAGGGGCCCAGGCGCACCACCCCGCTCGGCAGGGCCGAGAGGTCGGTGCTGGGGCCTTTCTGGATCCACTGCGTCTCGTCGGGGTCGGCGAGGCGGCGGGTGACGGCCGGGCCCAGATCGACGAGCTGCCCGGCGATGGGCGTGAAGGGCGGCACCCGCCAGGCCTGACGGTAGCGGGCGGCGAGGTCGTCGGGGGGCGCGCCGGGGGCTGGGGGGTTCCAGAAGGCGCTGGCGGCGTTGAAGTAGGCCACTGCCTGCTCGGCCTGCCCGTCGTACATGGTGGCGTTGCCAAAGTAGCCCGACCAACGGGTCTGGAGCACCCCGTTCGCCCCATAGCGCAGGGCGGCCTGGGCCATGCTCTCGGGGTTGCCGGGGTTGTACCAGGAGGAGCCCAGCACCCCGAAGCCCAACCCGCGAACGACCCCCAGGAGCGGGTAATCGGCGGCGGCGCTGTAGTTCCAGTAGGCCACCACGATGTCTTTGGGCAGTGCGGGCGCGATCTGCTCGCGGTAGGCCTCGGAGAAAGCCACGTCGTGCCAGATCATGGTGCCCACCCCCAGGCCCTTGAGGTGGTTGTACAGCCGCAGGGTGTCGTCCACGAAGAGCCTGGGCAGCCCCACGGCCACCGCCTCGGGCTTGGCCGGGAAACGGTTCTGGGCGGTCAGCTCGTCGTGGCCGATGTGGACGTACCTGGGCTTGAAGACCTCCACCACTTCACTGAGGATGGGCAGCACCACCTCGTAGACGCGGGGCACCAGGGGGTCGTAGGCGAAGGAGTTGGGGGCCTCGGGGTCGGCCCAGAGGTCCTTATTTGCGTCGTAGCGGCCAGTCTGAGGGTTGTAGAACAGCCACTGGGCGTGGCTGAGGAGCTCGAGGAGGGGGACGGGCTCCATGCCGTGCTCGCGGATGAGCCGCACCACCCGCTCGGCCTCGGCCCTAGGCGCTCCGCTGGGGTGCCAGAGGGCGCGGCTGCTGTTCCACTGCACGTAGTCGCTCATCACCAGCACGTGGCTGTACTTGAGCTTGGCCAGCAGCGGCACCAGCACGTCGTTGACGGCGCGCGAGTCCTTGTCGAGGTAGATCATGGCCATGCGCCAGCCGAAGGCAGGCCAGTCGCGCACCTGGGCGAAGCGGAAGCCCTGGGGGGTGAGCAACTGGCGCAAAGTCTGCGCGCCCCGGTACGCGCCCAGCGCATCGAAGCCCACCACCGCCGCGCCGCCCTCCTCGACCCACAGGGCGTAGCCCTCGGGCTTGTCGGGGGTGAGGCCGCGTTCACGGGCGGCCTGGGCGAGTTCAGGGTGCTCGAGCGTCCCCACGCGAAGCAGCTTGGAACCTTCAGTGGCCAGCGTTGTGCCGAAGCGGGCCTGGACCTCGCGGCTGAGGTCGCGCAGCGCCCACTGCAATTCGGGCTGGGGGCCTTCGGCCTGGAGCGCGAGGCCCTCGAGCGACAGGAAAGCCTCGGAAAGGCGGGCCTCCTGGGGCGGGGGCAGCAAGCTGGCAGGAGCGCTGCCCAAGTAGGCGTCGGGAACCGGGGTGAGCGCGAGGGGGATGGCAAAGGCGGGTAGAGTGGCCAGAAATCCGACCAGGGAGAGCAAAGGGGGGGTGCGGAGGAAAAGTTTCATCCGTCGTCGTGCAGGGGCAGCCAAAGCCGCCCCTGCGGGACTAAAGGTTGGCATTCCAGAACTTCACGATCTCGTCGAGGGCGGCCTTGGCGCTCTTCTGCCCGAAGATGGCGGCTTCGATGTTGTCCTTGAAGGCCTTGTTGAGCGCGGAGGCGTTGGGCACCGGCACGGTGAGGTCGCGTCCGTAGCGCATGGTCTTGGCCGCGGCCAGGCGGGCAAGGTCGTTGACGCTGCTGCCGCCCGAGCGGAAGAAGGGGTCGTTGGCGGCCTTGACGGTGGTGGGAAAGGTGGTGCCGGTGCGCTTGGAGAAGGCGAGCTGGTTGTCGTCGCTGGTCAGCCAGGCCGCCAGCGCCGCCGCGCGCTTGGGGTCGCGCACGCCCTTGGGCACGGCGTAGGCGAAGGTGCTCGCCTGCACCACCTGCCCAGGGCCGATGGGGTGGGGGGCCACCACGGTGGCCTTCCAGACGGCGTTGTTGTCCTTCTCGAGCCGCGGCATGAACTGCGGGCCGATGATGATGATGCCCAGCTTCCCCGCGGTGTAGAGCTCGTAGGCGGCGGTAAAGCCGCGGCGCATGACGTCCTCGGGGAAGTAGTCCTTTTTGCGCAATTCGACGTACTGCTGCAACAGCGCGACGTGGGCCGGAGAGTTGAACACCGCCTTCTTGCGGGCGGCGTCGAAGATGGGCAGCCCGGCCTCCTGGAAGGCCTTGAGGAAGTCGACGTTGGCGATGAGCGGGGCGAAGCCGTAGATGCCGGTCTTGTCCTTGATGGTCTTGGCCCACTCGATGATGCCGGGGATGGTCTTGGGCGGGTTGTTGGGGTCGAGGCCCGCCTTCTTGAGGATGTCGGTGTTGAAGGCAACGATGCGGGTCGAGGCGTAGTCGGGCAGGCCGTAGATCTTGCCCTCGTAGCTGAAGGCGTCGAGCGCGGTCTTCTGGTAGAGCTTGAAGGTGGCCGCCTCGAGCAGGTCGTTCAGCGGCAGCAGCGCACCCTGTTGGGCGAGCTCGAGGATCTGGCTCGAGTTGAGCTGCACCGCGTCCGGGGGGTTGCCCGCGGCGATGCCCGCGAGGATCTTCTGCTGGATGGCGTTCTGCGGCAGGTCGGTCCACTTGAGCTTGACCCCGGCGTTGGCCCGCTCGAAGCGCGCTACCAGCGGCTCGAAGAAGTCGTTGAAGGTGGGCGCGAGGCTGGTGGTGACGAACTCGAGCTGCTGCGCGCTCGACAGCCCCAGCGTGAGCAGAACGCCGATGGTCAAGAAAGGTTTGAGCATGGCTTTTTCCTCCTGGCTTTATTAAACCCCACACCGACGACGGACTAACCTGCCTACCCCTTCACCGCCCCCTCCGTGCCCCGCATGAAGAAGCGCTGGGCCAGGAGGAAGACCACCAGCACCGGGACCATCATGATCACGGCTCCGGCGGCGACGTTAAAGGAGTCGTAGTTAAACTGCCCCTTGAGCTTGAGGATCGCCACCGACATCGGCAACAACTCCTCGTTGGTCAGCAGGGCCACGCTGGGCCAGAAGTAGGCGTTCCAGGTGCCCACCAGCGTGAAGATGCCCAGCGCCGTGAGCGAGGGCAGCGACAGGGGCAGCATGATGCGCCAGAGGATCTGCACCTCGCTGGCCCCGTCGATGCGGGCGGCCTCCATCAGGGTGCCGGGGATGGCGAGGTAGGCCTGGCGCATGAGGAAGATGCCGAAGGCGGTGGCCAGCGTGGGCAGCACCACGCCCAGGTAAGTTCCCAGCAGGCCCAGGTCACGCAGGGTGAGCACGTTGACGATGAAGGCGATCTCGGTGGGCAGCACCAGCGTCGAGACGATGGCCCCGAAGATGAGGTTGCGGCCAGGAAAGCTCATGCGTGCCAGCGGGTAGGCCGCCAGCGCCGAGACCAGCAGCGTGCCCGCGACGGTGAGGGCGGTAATGACAAGCGAGTTGAGGAAGTACTTGCCCAGGTTGAGCTTCTCGATGACCTCGAGAAAGTTATTGAGCGTAACCGCCTTGGGGAAGAGGCTCTGCGGGAAGGCGTAGATGCTGATCCCGCTGCCCACGGTCTTGTCGGTGATGGCGATGGCCAGCGTCCAGAGGAAGGGAAACACCGCGAAGCCCAGGATGGCGATGAGCAGCGCGTAGTTGAGCACCCCCGCCAGAACCTTGCGCCAGGGCGGGCGGCGCAGGCGGGCAGCCTTGCGCTCGCGGGGCAGCCCGGCGACCTCCTGCCTCACGAGCGCCCTCCCCTCTCCTCGCGGGTGAGGTAGAAGTTGAGGTAGCTCAGGGCGAAGCCCACCAGCGCGATCAGGAGCCCCGCCGCCCCGGCGATGCCGAAGTTGGCGTCGAGCATGTTGCCCCAGCTCTTGTTGTAGACGTACAGCAGCGCGGTGTAGGTGGAGTTGAGCGGCCCGCCGCTGCCGCCGGTGAAGACCAGGATTTCCTCGAGCACCCGGATCGCCGCGATGGTCGAAAGCAGGCTGCACAGCAGGATGGTGGGCTTCATCAGCGGCACGGTGATGCGCCAGAAGCGCTGCCAGGCGTTGGCCCCGTCGAGCACGGCGGCTTCCTCGAGCTCTGCCGGGATGCTCTGCAAGCCCGCGAGGTAGAGCACCATGTAGTAGCCCAAGCCGCGCCAGAAGGTCACCAACATGATCGCCCACAGCGCGGTGTGCTCGTTGAGCAGCCAGCTAAAGCGCCCCTCCCAGTTGATGAGGTGCAGCAGCCGCAGCGACCAGTTGAGAAAGCCGTCCTTCTGGAAAATCCAGTCCCACATCACCGCCGCCAGCGCGATGGAGGTCACGACCGGCACGTAGTAGCTGGTGCGGAAAAGCCCCATCAGGGGCAGCTTCTGGTTGACCAGCACCGCCACCGCCAGCGAGGCGACCTGCAGCACCGGAACCACCAGCAGGTACTTGAGCGAGTTCCAGACCCCCGTCTGGAACAGCGGGTCGCCCAGCACCTGTGCGAAGTTGGCGAAGCCCACCCACCGGGGCGGCTCCTTGGCGGCCAGGTCGGCGATGGTGTAGTCGGTGAAGCCCAGATAGGCCCCGTAGATCACCGGGTAGAAGGTGAACAACCCCATCAGCACCAACGCGGGGGCCAAGAAGGCGTAGGCGATGAGGGTAGAAGTCAGGGCTCGGCGTTTCACGTACACCCCGCTTGGCCTGTTAGAAGGACTCTTGCAAACATTGAGGATATTTCTGCGGCAGATCGCGCCCAACTGGGGGCCCCGCAAGGCAGGTGAAAGGCCGGAGTCATATTTCGCTGGCGAAGGGCCGATGGCTCATAGCAGCAGACGAAAGGTTTCGGCTATGAGCCATCGACTATTGACTATCGACGCTTACTTCGCATTCGCGTTCCAGAAGGCTACCGCGTCGTCGAGGGCCTGCTTGGCGCTCTTGCGGCCTAAGAAGGCGGCCTCGATGTTGTCGTTGAAGTTCTTGAAGATGTCGTCGGTGTTCTTCGGGGGCTTGAAACCGGGGTTGATGAAGCGGCCCGAGCCCGAGACCATGCCCTTGGCGACCTCGATGGGGTCGTTGGGGTCCTTGGGCCTGAGGTTGGGGTCGCTCTCCGAGCCGCGCGCCGTGGAGACGATGGGCACCACGTTGGCGAATTTGACCTGGTTGGCGCGGTTGGTCATGAAGCTGGCGAAGAGGGCGGCCTCGCGCTTCTTGGTCGAGGCCTTGGGAATGACGAGGTCCATGGCCCCGCCGGTCTGGACCTTGGCGGCGCCCAAGGGCGCGGCGACGACCTTAGTCTTCTTGTAGAGCTCAGGGTTGGACTCCTTGACGCGGTTGAGCGACTGCGGCCCGCCGATCATGATGGCGACCTTGCCCTGGCTGTAGAGCTCGTTGGTGAGCTGGAAAGCTTCCTTGCGCAAGAGCTCCTGCGGGATCACGTCGGCCTTCATCAGATCGACGTACTTCTGCAACAGCGCCACGTGGGCGGCGGAGTTGAAGTTGGCCTTGCCCTGCGCGTCGTAGATCGACAGGCCCTCGAGGAAGAAGCGGCCCAGGAAGCTCGCGCCGTTGGGGTCTTTGACCGGGGGCAGCCAGCCATAGGCCCCGGTGGCCTTCTTGATCTTCTCCGAGGCGGCGAGCAGGTCGTCGGTGGTTTTGATGGCGTTGGGGTCCACCCCGGCTTTGGCGAGGAGCTCGGGGTTGTACATCATCACCCCCTGGTCCACCCAGCCGTACCAGGGGAAGCCGTAGGGCTTGCCGTCGACGGTGAAGATGCTGAGCACGTTGGGGTAGTAGGCGCTCTCGAGCGCGGCCTGGGTGGTGAGTTCGGTGAGCGGGGTCAGCAGCCCGTTCTGCGCGGCGGCGAAGGTGGAGTCTTGCCAGAGGTTGACCACGTCGGGGGCCTTGCCCAGCGCGATCGCGGCGGTGAGGTCGCGCTCCAGGGTGTCCTGCTTGTCGACCCACTTGACCTTGACGCTGGGGTTGGCCTTCTCGAAGTCGGCGATCACCCCCTTGATGTAGTTGTCGAAGTTGGGGCTTAGATAATACGTCCAGAACTCGATCTCCACGGTTCTCTGCTGAGCCAGGCCGCCGAGGCCCAACAGCCCCAGGCCCAACATCCCTGCCGCGAGTAGCTTCTTGACCATATCCTCCTCCTGAATGTGCCTACGGGCATAACCCGAAAAGCCAACGGCTAGTAGTTGCGGTCGGCCACCGCCGCCGCCGTCTTGGCGATGTGCTCCGACGAACGGGGGTGGCGCAACCCCACCAGGGTGTAGAGCAGGTCGAGCAGCAAGAGTTGCCCCATCTTGGCGCTCACCGAGCCGCCGGTGAGGGGCGACTCGGCCACGGGGGTGGTGAGGGTGAAGGTGGCGGCGCGGGCCAGGGGGCTCTTGGCCCGGTGGGTGATGGCCACGGTGGTGGCCCCGGCCTGCTGGGCGAGCTCGAGGGCCTTGACGGTGTCGATGGTGGTGCCCGAGCGCGAGATGCCTACCGCCACCGCCTGTGCGTCGAGGGTGCTGGCCGACATGGCCGCGAGGTGGGGGTCGGGGTAGGCCTGGGCCATGTAGCCCAGCCGCAGGAACTTGTAGGCGAAGTCCATGGCGGTCACGCCCGAGGCCCCCACCCCGTAGAACTCCAGCCGCTTCGCGCCGAGGATGCGCTCGACCACCGCCTCTACCACCGCCAGGTCGAGCATGCGCACGGTGTCCTCCAGGGCCTGGCGGGCGTGGTGGGTGACGTACTCGAGCACCTCCGGCGCGGTGCGGGGGTTCTCCTGCGGCGTGAGCCCCACCGGGTTGGCCGCCAGATCGGAGGCCAGCGCCAGCTTGAACTCCTGGAAGCCGCTGAAGCCCAGGTCGCGGCAGAAGCGGATCACGCTCGCCTCCGACGACCCCGAGGCCTCGGCCACCTCCACCACGGTCTGGTAGAGCAGTTGCTCGGGGTTCTCCCGCACGTACTCGGCGATCTTCCGCAGGGCCGGGGTGAGCCCCTTGCCCAGGCTGCGCAGCGAGGCCAGGGCACCGTTAGGCATGGGCACCTCCGGCTGTGGCGGTGGTCGGTGGCCGGTGGTCGATGGCTAAGGCGTCTCGCGTCTTGCGTCTTGCGTCTTGCGTAGAACGTACGGCGCACGACGTACGACCCTCTCGCGCTGGGCGCCCGGCGTTCATCCCGCCACCTTCCCCTCTGCCAGCGCGTCCACGAAGGCCTTGGTGAGCAGTTCGATGCGGGTGAGCGCGGTGCCCACAGCCACGGCGAAGGCCCCGGCCTCGAGCGCGGCCCGCGCCTCCTGCGGGGTGGCGATGCGGCCCTCGGCGATGGTGCGGACACCCCGCGCGGCGAGTTGGCGCACGAGCTCGAGGTCGGGGCCAGGGAGCCTGGGCGAGTAGTCGGTGTAGCCGGAGAGGGTCGAGCCCACGAAGTCGGCGCCCAGGCGGTGGGCCTCGAGGCCCTCCTCGAGGGTGGAAACGTCGGCCATGGCCAAGCAGCTCTGGGCGTGGATGGCCTCGATCAACTCGGCCACGGCGACCGGGCGCGGGCGCTGGGTGGCGTCAAAGGCGATGATCTCGGCCCCACGCCGGGCCAGGGCCTCCACGTCGGCGAGGTCGGGGGTGATGTAGACCGGCGAGGAGGGCACCTCCTTCTTGACCAAGCCGATGATGGGCAACCGGGTGACGGCGCGGGTGGCCTCGAGGTCGGCCAGGCTCTCGATGCGCAGGGCCACTGCGCCCCCGGCCTCGGTGGCCTGGGCCAGCGCCGCGACGAGGTGGGGGTGGTCGAGGGGCCCCCCGCGGACAGGCTGGCAGGAAGCGATGAGCCCGCCTTGCAGGCGTTGGGGTATGCCGGACGTGTCCCTGGGCATGGGTGACTTCTCCTCTGAAGCGTTACGCTACCCAAGACGCTAGTACTTGAAGTAAAGTTTTGTCAAGAGGTGTCAATATGGATGAAATGTTACATCTTGCCGGACGTCTGATGGGCGTGGACATTCCCGCTCCCGTGCTCGACGACGCCACCCGCGCCCACCTGGCGAAGTACCGCTTCGGCTCGGTCTGCCTGTTCCGCAAGAACATCCGCGACCGGCACCAGCTCGACCGGCTGGTAGCCGAGATCCGCGAGATCCTGGGCCCCGATTGCCTCATCTCCATCGACCAGGAAGGCGGCGCGGTGCAGCGCACCACCGACCTGCCCGAGGCCCCCGCGCCCATGGCCCTCGGCGCCATCGGCGACGTGGGCCTGGCCGAGGCGGTGGGCGGCGCGGTGGGGCGGGCTTTGATCTCGCTGGGCGTCAACTGGAACTTCGCGCCCAGCCTCGACGTCAACACCAACCCGCTCAACCCGGTCATCGGCGACCGCAGCTTCGGCTCCGACCCGGCCAGGGTAGCCGAGCTGGGGCTGGCCTGGGCACGGGGCCTCGAGCAAGCCGGGGTGATGGCCTGCGTCAAGCACTTCCCCGGCCACGGCGACACCCACCTCGACTCGCACCTCGACCTCCCCACCGTGGGCAAGCCCCGCGCCCTGCTCGAGCGCCTGGAGTTCCTCCCCTTCCGGCGGGCGGTGGAGGCCGGCGTGGGCTCGTTCATGACCGCCCACATCGTCTACCCTGAGCTCGACCCCGACTACCCCGCCACCCTCTCCCCGCGCATCCTCGGCGGGCTGCTGCGCCAGGAGTGGGGCTACGACGGCGTGGTGGTCACCGACTCGATGGACATGAAGGCCATCACCAAGTTCAGCCCCGACGCCGGCGCGGCAGCCGTGCGGGCCTTCGCCGCCGGGGCCGACATGGTGCTGGCGCTGGGCCCCAAGCCGGTCCAGGCCGCCCAGGCCGAGGCCCTGGCCAAGGCCATCGCGGACGGGAGTATCTCCCGCGAGCGCCTCGAGCAAAGCCTCGAGCGCCTCGCCCGCGCCGCTCGAGCCTTCCCCGGTACCCCCCGCCCCTACAGCGCCCAGGCCGAAGCCGCCGACCGCGCCCTGATGCAGCAAGCCGCCGCCCGCAGCCTTACCCGCTACGGCGCGGTGCGCCTGCCCCGCCCCGGCGACCGCATCCTCTTCGTGGCCCCCGACATCGCCCCCGGCGAGAGTGCCTACGAGAACGGCCCCGCCGCCCAGGAGTTGGCCCGCCGCCTCGAGGAGCGCTTCCCGCGCCTGCAAACCCTGGCCTACCCCCGCCAGCAGCCCCAGGCCATCCTGGCCTCGGCCCAGGCCGCCGCGAAGGAATCCGACTTCATCCTCTACGTCTCCACCACCCGCCAGCAGCTCTCCTCCGCCGAAGCCGAGCTGGCCCAGGCCCTCTTCGCCCTGGACAAGCCCGCCCTGCACGTGGCGCTGTGGAACCCCTACCACGTGCAGGTGGTGCGGCAGCCCGCCCTCATCACCTACGGCTGGCGCCCGCCCACCCTTCAGGCGCTGGTCGAGGTGCTCAGCGGCGCCGAGGCTCCGGGCAGGTTGCCGGTGGAACTGGCGGATTAGGAAGCGATCAGCCGTCCCACCCCCATCCTCCCCGCCGCCGTCGAGGGCCTAGGTCAGTGCCAAGGCGTTATGCGTCTCGCGTACGACGTAGGTCGTACGACCTCATGGCTATCGACCATCAACTATCGACCCAACCAGTAAGCTCTTAGCATGAAAGCCATTCGCGTCCACACTCCCGGCGGCCCTGAGGCCATGCGGCTCGAAGAAATTCCCGTGCCCACGCCCGGTGAAGGGCAGGTGCTGGTCAAGGTCGAGGCCGCCGGGGTCAATTTCATCGACGTCTACAAGCGCTCCGGGATCTACGCGCTCCCCACGCCCTTCACCGTGGGCGAGGAAGCCGCTGGAGTGGTGGAGGCGGTGGGACCTGGGGTAAGCGAGGTGAAAGCAGGCGAGCGCGTGGCCTGGGCCAACGTGATGGGAGCCTATGCCGAGTACGCGCTGGTCCCTGCCGAGAAGCTCGTGCGCATCCCCGAGGGCCTCGACTCCCGCACCGCCGCCGCACTGATGCTGCAGGGCATGACCGCGCACTACTTGGCCAGGAGCACCTACCCCCTCAAAGCCGGGGAGACCTGCGTGGTCCACGCCGCAGCCGGTGGGGTGGGGCTCTTGCTGATCCAGATAGCCAAGATGATCGGCGCGAGGGTGATCGCCACCGCCTCCAGCGAGGAAAAACGCGCCCTGGCCCGCGAGGCTGGGGCCGATCACACCCTGCCCTACGAGAACTTCGACCAAAGGGTGCTCGAGATCACCGGCGGCAAGAAAGCCGACGTGGTCTACGACGGGGTGGGCCAGGCCACCTGGGAGGGCAGCCTGAACTCGCTGCGGGTACGGGGCATGATGGTGCTCTACGGCCAATCCAGCGGCCCGGTGCCGCCCTTCGACCCGCAGGTGCTCAACCGCAAAGGTGGCCTCTACCTCACCCGCCCCTCGCTGTGGCACTACACCCAGGACCGCGCCGAGTTGGAGTGGCGCGCCGGCGAGATCATGCAATGGGTTGCTGAGGGACGGCTCAAGGTGCGCATCGGCGCACAGTTCCCCCTCGAGCAAGCCTCCCAGGCCCACGCCAAGCTGCAAGGGCGCGAGACCACCGGCAAGGTGCTGCTGATCCCCTGAGGCAGCCAAGCGCGGGGACAGGGTGTAGGGAGCTTGTGGCCTGTGGAGGAAAGCTTTCGGCCACCCAGCGTTTTGCGCCTTGCATACGACGCAAGACGTATGACCCCATGGTGGTCGACCCTCGACAGCTTGATATAACCACACTCAACTCTATTGACATTGGTCTCCTGAGAAGTTAATCTGAGGGCTAGTGAGCTAGCCTCAGTCCCTCACAGCCGGTGGATTGAGGCTAGGATCCGCAGACCGGAGGGCTTTGAATCCCGACGTGAGCAGCGAGGTGACCTTAAATGGCTAAAGCAGTGGGAATTGACCTGGGAACCACCAACAGCGTGATCGCCATCATGGAAGGCGACAAGCCCGTGGTTCTGGAGAATAGCGAGGGCAGCCGCACCACCCCTAGCGTGGTGGCTTTCAAGGGCTCTGAGACTTTGGTGGGCCAGATAGCCCGCCGCCAGGCCGCCCTCAACCCCGAGGGCACCGTCTTCGAGATCAAGCGCTTCATCGGGCGGCGCTGGGAAGAGGTGACCGAAGAGGCCAAGCGCGTGCCCTACAAGGTGCAGAAAGGGCCCGACGGGGGCGTGCGCGTGGAGATCGGGGGCAAGCTCTACACCCCCGAGGAAATCTCGGCCATGGTGCTGCGCAAGCTGGTCGATGACGCCTCCAAGAAGCTGGGCGAGCGCATCACCAAGGCCGTGATCACCGTGCCGGCTTACTTCAACAACTCCCAGCGCGAGGCCACCGCCAACGCGGGCAAGATCGCTGGCCTCGAGGTGCTGCGCATCATCAACGAGCCCACCGCCGCGGCGCTGGCCTACGGCCTGGACAAGAAGGGCAACGAGACGGTGCTGGTCTTCGACTTAGGCGGCGGGACCTTCGACGTGACCATCCTCGAGATCGGCGAGGGGGTCTTCGAGGTCAAGGCCACCGCCGGCGACACCCACTTGGGCGGCTCCGACATGGACCAGGCCATCGTGAGCTGGCTGGTCGAGGAGTTCAAGAAGGAATCGGGCGGCGTGGACCTGCGCGGCGACCGCCAGGCCCTCCAGCGGCTCATCGAGGCCGCCGAGAAGGCCAAGATCGAGCTCTCCGGCACCCCTGAGACCACCATCAGCCTGCCTTTCATCGGGCTCGACCCCGTCACCAAGACCCCCATCCACCTCGAGAAGAAGCTCACCCGCGCCAAGTTCGAGGAGCTCATCGCCCCCCTCCTCAAGCGGGTGCGCCAGCCGGTCGAGCAGGCCCTCAAGGACGCCGGGCTCTCGCCCAGCCAAATCGACGAGGTGCTGCTCGTAGGCGGGGCTACCCGCGTGCCGGCGGTGCAGCAGATCGTGCGGGAGATGCTGGGCAAGGAGCCCAACCGCTCGGTCAACCCCGACGAGGTGGTGGCCCTGGGGGCGGCGGTGCAGGCCGGGGTGCTCACCGGTCACGTCGAGGACGTGGTGCTCTTGGACGTGACTCCCCTGTCGCTGGCGGTGGAGACCAAGGGCGGCGTGGCCACCGTGCTCATCCCCCGCAACACCACCGTGCCCACCCGCAAGAGTGAGATCTTCACCACCGCCGAGCACAACCAGCCCGCCGTGGAAATCCACATCGTCCAGGGCGAGCGCCCCATGGCCGCCGACAACAAGAGCCTGGGCAAGTTCCGCCTCGAGGGCATCCCGCCCATGCCCGCCGGCATGCCCCAGATCGAGGTCACCTTCGACATCGACGCCAACGGCATCCTGCACGCCACCGCCAAGGAGAAGTCCACCGGCAAGGAAGCCAGCATCACCATCCAAAACACCACCACCCTCTCCGAGGCCGAGATCGATCGCATGATCAAGGAAGCCGAAGCCAACGCCGAGGCCGACCGCAAGCGCAAGGAGCACGCCGAGATCAAGAACCAGCTCGACACCGCCCGCATCCAGGCCGAGCGCGTAATGGGCGAGAAGCAGAGCACTCCCGAGGCCAAGAGCCGCCTCGAGGCTGCCGTCAGCAAAGCCAAGGAGCTCCTCGAGCGCGATGCCCCCGACAGTGAGCTCTCCGCGGCGCTGCAAGACCTGGCCAACGCCCTGCAGGCCTACGAGCAAGGAGCCACGGTGGGCGCCGCCGCCGGTCAGAGCAGCAAACCCGACGATGTGATCGACGCCGACTACAAACCGGCGGACTAAACGCCGATCGTCGATAGCTGATAGCCTGTACTCGAGGCTATCGGTTATCGACCATCCGCGAGGAAGCTATGGAAGAGACCAAAAACACCCAGTCTGTCGAAGCCGCTGCGGAAATCCCCGCCAGCGAGACCCAGCCCGACATCCCAGAGGTCGAGCGGCTGCGGGCTGAGCTGGAGGTGCTACAGGCCGAGCTACAAGCCGCCAAGGACAAATACATCCGCCTGTACGCCGACTTCGACAACTTCCGCAAGCGCACCGCCGTCGATCTCGAGGACGCCCGCAAGAGCGGGGAGCTGAAGGTGCTCAGGGCAATCCTGCCCGTCGGTGACGACCTCGAGCGGGCGCTAGGCTTTGCCCAAGCCAAGCCCGAGGACCTCATCCCCGGCGTCAAGGCGGTGCTGGAGAACTTCAAGCGCACCCTGGCGAGCCTGGGGGTCGAACCCGTTCCCGGCGTGGGCTCCGACTTCAACCCGCGCTACCACGAAGCCATCGGGATGCTCGAGGGCGAGAAGGACAAGGTCCTGCACCTCTACCAGGAGGGCTACCGCTACGGCGAGATGCTGGTGCGACCTGCCCGGGTCGTGGTGGGGAATGGGGTAAGTCAGGAGGAGCCAAAAGCGGATGGCGGATAGCCGATAGCTCCCAGCTCTGCGGCTATTGGCTATAAGCCATCGGCTACCGGCAACCTTTATGGCCTACAAGGACTACTACGCCATCCTCGGAGTCTCCAAGAACGCCTCGGCAGACGAGATCAAGAAGGCGTTCAAGAAGCTCGCCCGCAAGTACCACCCCGACGTCAACAAGGACCCGGGGGCCGAGGAGCGCTTCAAGGAGATCAACGAGGCCTACACGGTGCTCTCCGACCCCGAGAAGCGCCAGTTCTACGACCGCTACGGCTCCGATCCGGGCCAGGCCCGCTGGCAGGGGCCGCCGCCGGGGCAGGGCGGGTTCGGCGACTTCTCCGACTTCTTCCAGCAGCTCTTCGGCAACTTCGCCGGGCGCGGGGGGGGCTTCGGAGGTTTCGGGGACTTCGAGGACCTCTTCGGGGGCGTGCGGAGTGGGCCCAGGGCCCGTGTGAGCGAGCGGCGCGACCTCGAGGCCGAGCTCACTTTGAGCCTGGAGGAAGCCTACCGAGGCGGCGAGAAGCTGATCTCGGTCGGCAACGAGCGGCTGAACGTGCGGATCCCTCCCGGCGTGCGCGAGGGGCAGAAGATCCGGCTGGCGGGCAAGGGGCGCGCAGGCGGGGACCTCTACCTCACCGTGCGCCTTCAGCCCAGCCCCACCATGCGGCTCGAGGGCGACGACATCTACGTCAGCGCCGAGGTGCCCGCGCCCGTGGCGGTGGTGGGGGGCAACGTGCGGGTGCCTACCCTCGACGGCCCCGTCGAGCTCCACATCCCCAAACACAGCCAAGGAGGCCGCAGGCTGCGGCTCAAGGGCAAGGGCTGGCCCCGCAAGGACGGCAGCCGGGGCGATCAGTACGTCGAGCTTCGCTTAGTGGTCCCCACCTACCCCAGCCCCGAGGAGGAGAGGCTTTACCAGCAGTTGGCCGAATTGCTCAAGGCGAAGCATTAGGAGGGAGAGATGCTGGTGCGCAGCGAGCTGTACAGCTTCGAGGCCATCGCCAGCGAAGGGCTTTCCCCGGCGGCGGTGCAGGGCTACGTGCAGATCGGTTTCGTCGAGCCGATGGAAGCCAGCGGCCACTGGTACTTCAAGCCCGAAGACCTCCTGCGCATGCGCCGGGCCGAGCGCATTCGCCGCGACCTGGGGGTCAACCTCATCGGAGCGGCCCTGGTGGTGGAGGTGCTCGAGCGCACGGGCCAGTGAGCGCTCCCGCCTATTACGGGCTTACTGGCTATGCTCAGCTTCCGATGCCCCACACCAGCAGGGCTCCTAGGTCCTCGGCGGGCACCGGCCAGCCCAGCAGGTGGCCCTGGCCGAAGTCGCAGCCCATCTCCTTGAGGCGGGTGAGCTGGCTCTGGTCCTCCAGGCCCTTGGCGACGGCCCTGGCCCCAATCGCGTGGGCGATCTCGACGGCGGCTTTGGCCAAAGCCGCGTTGTCGAGGTTGGCGAAGAGGGGAGAGAGCTTGATCCAGCCCAGCGGCAGGCGCTTGAGCTGGTCCATAGGGATGGGGCTGGTGCCGAAGTCGTCGAGGGCGATGGTCACGCCCATCTCCTTGAGCAAGCTGAGGGTGCGGATGGAGGCCTCGAGGTCCCACAACAGCGCCTCCTCGCGCACCTCGAGCACCAGGATTTCCGGAGCCAGGCGCTTGGCCTGCAACAGGTCTTGCAGACGGGTGGGGAAGGCGGGGTCGGTGAGGGTCTCGCCGGAGAGGTTGAGGCTGAAGTAGGCGTTGACCCCCGAAGGCCGCCACAAGGCGGCCTGCTCGAGCACCCGCTCCAGGGTCCAGCGGTCCTGCACCACGATCAGCCCGGCTTGCTGGGCCGTGCCCAGGAACTCACCCGCCTGCTTGGTGTTGCCGCGCCCGCGCGGCCAGCGTACCAAAGCCTCGACGGCGATGAGCTCGAGGTCGGTCAGGCGCAGCACGGGCTGGAAGTGCAGGGTCAGGTTGTCGCGGGTGATGGCCTCTTGCAACTCGGAAGCGCCCGGCGTCAGCAGGCGGATACCCCCGCCGTCCTCGAGGGCCTGGGCACAGGCTTGCTCAGCCCGCTCCCACAGCTCGGGCACCGCCCCTGCGTCCTGCGGGAAGATGGCGATGCCGATGGCTACCTTGAAGCTGTGTCCCAGCGCCGAGCGCAGGCGTTGCAGGATGCGCTGAGCCACCCGCGCGGCCCCGCTGGCCCAGCGGATCTCCGACAGCAGCAGGGCGTAGCCCTGCGCACCCAGCCAGGTGATGGCGTCGGAGCTGCGCAGACACGAGGCAATCTCCCTGGCGGCGGTCTCGTTCTGGCTGGGGGGCAGCCCTTCGATCTGAAGCCGCACCAGGCCCACCATGCGCTTGTGGCGCCCGGCCAGGGCAATGGACTGGGCGATCTGGGCCTCGAACTCCGGCAGCCTGAGCCCGATGCTCTTGCGCGACTGGAGCACCACCCGCGAGCCCTCGCTCAGCGGCTGGTAGATCTGGCGCTCGAAGAGGTGGCCCAGCGCCAGCGCGAGCGCTTCCTTTTCGCCGCTCCAGCTCCGGGGCTGGGCGTTCTCCAGCCACAGCACCCCCAGCACCCCCCCCTCGCCGTGGAAGACGACCTGCTGCATGGACTGCACGCCCCAGGTCGTGAGCATCCCGCGCAGCTCGGCCAGGCGGGCGTCGGTCTTGGCGTCTTCGACGGTGATGAGCAGGGTGCGCTCGAGCGTGGCGAAATACACCGGATTGTCCTGAGCGGTGATCAGCCGCTCGGGGGTGTTGATCTGGGGATAGCGGGCCGCCAGGCGCAGGTGGCGGGTCTCTGGATCGCGCACCCAAAGGCTAAGGCTCTCCAAACCCAGCAGCTTCAAGGTAGCTTCCCCCAAACGGGGGAGGGCCTGCTCGAGGGAGGCGAACTGACCCTGGGCCAGTTGCAGCACCACCCGCTGCCAGGAATCCTGCGGCTGAGAGCCTCCTCCCGCTTCCTGGCTGTCGGCCAGCAGCGACTGCAGGGATTCGATGAGGGCCAGGCGGGCCCGTTCGTTGAGGTTGAAACCCTTATGGCCCAGGTGCAGCCGGGGCGCGGCCCACACCAGGCGGTTGCTGACCCACGACTCCCCCGTCAGCAGGTGCAGCAGCAGTTCCTGGGCTTCAGGCGCGCGCAGCACCGTCCCGGCGGAACCTCCCAGGCGTATGGCCATGCCCTCGGGAAGCTCCTGGTGTTCGATCAGAAGGGTCGAGCCCTCAATCGAGAGCGGTGCGAATAGTTTCCAGTTGAACTCATTCACCCGATGCCCCTCCAGGAGATGCGGCCCCACTTATCCTCCTAGTGTATTCGGGCTTGCAACCCGGCAATGGTCAAATCCGACACGGCTTCCCTGGAAGGCCGGTATTATTAACGATTAGCCCCCCTCAAAGCCCCGCCCCAACCGGCCAGCAGCCCCACCAGCAGCAGCACCAAGCCGATGGGAATGGGCCTGACCAGCACCCCGCACAACAATCCGGCCAGCACCAGCCCCGCGGCTACACGGGAGCGCCCCCCGCGCCAGGCCCGCATGGCCATGAAGCCCAGGAGGGCAGGCAAAAGCCACAGCGCCAGGCGAATCACAACGAAGGTGAACTCGGTCATCGTGCCCTAAAGCTTCAGCCCCTCGGGGGCAAAGCCCTCGACCCAGTGTGAGCCGTCCGGCGAGAACTCCTTCTTCCACACCGGCAGGATCTGCTTGACCCGTTCGATGGCGTAGCGGCAGGCCTCGAAGCCCTCGAGGCGGTGTGGCGAGGAGACCACGATCAGGATGGAGGCCTCCGCCGGGCCCACCCGCCCGGTGCGGTGCCACAGCGCCACCCGGCCCAGCACCCAGCGCTCGCGCATCTCGGCGATGATCCGCCGCATGACCCGCTCGGCCATGCCGCCATAGGCTTCGTACTCGAGGTAGGCCACCTCCTGGCCCTTGTTGGGGCTGCGGGTGGTGCCCAGGAAGCTCACCACCGCCCCATAAGGCGGGGCGCTGGCCCAGTCCACCCAGCGTTGCAGCTCCAGCGGCGCTTCGGTGAGGCCCCAACTGTCACGAGCCTCCTGCACGTCCGCCATGCTGCCTCCGGACACCGGGGGCAAGAAGGCCAGTTCGTCGCCGTTGGCCAGAGGGTGCTCGGGCGGGCGGAACTCCTGGTTGACGGCGGCCAGGCCCTGAGCGAGGGAGAGGCCGGGGAAGCGGGACTCGAGAACTCGCTGGGCGTCGCGCACCGTCGCACCCTCGGAGAGCTCGAGGGTGGTCTTGCGGGTGCCGGCCTGCTCGCGGAAGAGGGCGAAGAAGAGGACTTCAACTCGCATAACGATCCTTGCCCATGTACACCTGGCTCAGCCCGAAGGCCACCGAAAGGGCCTGGGGGTAGCGCATGCGCAGGGGTCCCAGCAGGGAGAGCTCCCCCACCGCCTCGCCCAGCGCCACTCCGGCTTGTACCAGCGAAACCCCCTCGATCTCGCCCACCCGCACGTTGAGGCCCCCCGGCGGGGTGAGGGGCTCGTCACCCGGGGCCTCGAAGAGTTCGAGGGCGTGGCGCAGGAACGCCGGGTCCATGGCCTCGGGTTCTCCCAGCAACAGCCCCATCCCCTCGCGGTACTCCGCCAGTTCGTCCTGGGCGAAGGCCCGCTTGAGGGCCTCGAAGAGTTCGCGCATGGCGGGGGTGTCGCCCCCTTGGGGCTCGAGCACCACCTGCCCTCGCAGGCGGCCTTCGGCCTCGGTGAGCTGGGCCTCGCTGGGAACGAAGCTCAGATCCAAGCGCGCCTCCCGCACGCGCCCCCCCTCGAGCACTGCCACCGCCAGCACCTTGCCCCCACCCAGCGACGACAGGTGGACCTGCCGGATGCGCGAGGGACGCTGCAGGCGCAGCCGCAGCAGGGCGGGGTAGCCCGAGAGCCTCGAGGCCACCTGCACCAGCAGCGTCTCTCGCCGCTCGCCGGCGCCGCTCAGCACCAGCGCCAGGCGTTCGAGGGTGGCCTGAGGCAACAGGTCCGGCGGCAGCTTGGATAAGGCGTAGTGGCGAAAGCCCTGCCGGGTGGGCACCCGCCCCGCCGAGGCGTGGGGCTTGGCGATGTAGCCAGCTTCCTCGAGTTCGATCAGCTCGTAGCGCACCATCGCCGGGGAGAGCCTGAGCCGCTGGGCCAGCATACCCGAAGGCACCGGGGCCTGGCCCTGGATGTAGCTCTCCACCAACAGATGCAACAGAGTGCGCTGCCGCTCGGTCATGCCAACCCCAGTCTACGCGCCCGCGTTGGGGTTGTGCAGTGACGGAAGTATCGATCCGTAAAGCCGACGACCCCCAGGTATACCAAATCCGGGAGTTTCAATCGTCGCGTTCACAAATCAATGAACAACTGTCCAAAAATGCAATAACATATTGCCAAAATTCGGGAATATATTACTCAATATTCGGGTCTAATTGGCATATCGATACACAAAAGATTGACAATTTGCATACCTCCTGCTAGCCTTTGGGCCATGGAGGTGAGGGGATGAGGAACCTTCGTTTATTGGGGGCGTTAGCGGTAGGGGCGGGTTCAGTCGCCCTGGCACAGGATCCGGAGCTGTCCGCCGCCGACACGGCCTGGATGCTGGTGGCTACCGGCCTGGTGTTGCTCATGACGCCGGCCCTGGCCTTCTTCTACGGTGGCCTGGTGCGTTCTAAGAGTGCGCTCAACACGATGATGATGAGCTTCGTGGCGCTGGGCTTCGTGGGGGTGGCCTGGGCGCTAGTGGGCTACTCGATCTCGCTGAGCCCGGGCGGCAACGACTTCATCGGCGACCTGCGCTTCGCCTTCCTCAACGGGGTGAGCCTGGAGAACAAGGGCGCGGTGGCCGCCATCACCATCCCCCACCTGCTGTGGATGGCCTTCCAGGGCACTTTCTGCATCATCACGGCGGCGCTGGTCTCGGGTTCCATCGTCGAGCGCATGCGCTTTCCGGCCTACTTGCTCTTCATGACCCTGTGGAGCGTGGCGGTCTACGCCCCGCTGGCCAAGTGGGTGTGGGGTGGCGGCTTCCTGGCCGACCTGGGCGCTTGGGATTTCGCCGGTGGCACGGTGGTGCACATCAACGCGGGCATATCGGGCCTGGTGGCGGCGCTGGTGCTGGGAACCCGCAAGGACTTCGGACGCCAGGCCATCCTGCCTCACAACGTACCCTTCGTCCTGCTGGGGGCTGCGCTGCTGTGGTTCGGCTGGTTCGGCTTCAACGCCGGAAGCGCCTGGGGCGCGAGCCAGAGCGCTTCCATCGCCTTCGTCAACACCATGCTGGCCCCGGCAGCCGCGCTGGTGGTGTGGGCCCTGCTGGACCTCACCCGCACGGGCAAGGTGACGGCAGTCGGCGTGGCGACGGCCATCGTGGTGGGCCTGGTGGTAATCACCCCAGCCGCAGGCTACGTCTCGGCCACCTCGGCCCTGCTGATGGGGGCCATCGGAGCCTTCCCCAGCTACTTCGCCATGCTGTGGCGGGCCAGGAGCAAGCTCGACGACTCGCTGGACGTGTTCGCAGGCCACGGCATCGGCGGCATGACCGGCGCCATCCTGACCGGAGTATTCGGCCAGAAGGTAATCGCCGGGGTAGAGGTGGGTTACTTCAACGGCCTGCTCGCGGGCAACCCCCAGCAGGTGCTGATCCAGGCCTTCGCGGTGCTGATCGCGGTGGGGTACAGCGCTTTGATGACCTTCATCCTGCTCAAGCTCGTCGGAGTCATCACCCCCCTCAGGGCCAGCGCCAAGGACGAAGCGACGGGGATGGACGTCACCCAGCACGGCGAAGAGGGCTACACCAGCGGCGAGGGCGCTATTCTGGTGCTGGAGTCCGGCGAGCCCAGGGGCAAGCCCGCCGCGGCCAAGAGCTAAGGGGGTTTGAGGCATGAAACTGGTAGTGGCGATTGTTCGTCCGGAAAAAGTCAACGACGTGCTCGAGGCCCTCTACAAGGCCGAGGTGCGGGGCCTGACCATCTCCCGCGTGCAGGGTCACGGCGGTGAGACCGACGAGGTGCAGACCTACCGGGGCACCACCGTCAAGATGGAGTTGCACGAGAAGGTGCGCTTCGAAATCGGGGTCTCCGACTCCTTCGTAGCCCCCACCGTGCGGGCCATCATGAGCGCCGCCCGCACCGGCGAGGTGGGCGACGGCAAGATCTTCGTGCTCCCTGTCGAGAAGGTCTACCGCATCCGCACCGGCGAGGAAGATACGGCTGCCGTGACCCCGGTGGCCTAGAAATCCCTCATCCTCCTCAGAGCCCACACCCCTCGAGCCCCAGTAGACTCGAGGGGTGCTCGCCTTTCTCTTCGTGGACGGGCTGGGGCTCTCCGCCGACCCCCGCAGTCCGCTGCGGCAGTTAGAGCTGCCCACCCTGCGCGCCCTGACGGGCGACTTCTCCCCCGCCGCCCGCAACGCGCCCGGCGTGGCCTACCGCGTCCTCGACGCCAACTTAGGCTTCGAAGGCCTGCCGCAGTCGGCAACCGGGCAGACCACGCTGCTCACCGGCACCAACGCCAGCGCCCTGCTGGGTCACCATCAGGGGCCGCATCCAGGCCGGCGGCTGCAGGAGCTGCTGCGCGAGCAGAGCCTGCAGGTGTGGGCTGCACGCCAGGGGCTGAGGCTGCTGCACGCCAACGGCTATCGCCAGGAATACCTCGAGCGCCTGCGGGCCTCGAGGCGCAACCTGTTCTCGGCCTTCGCCTTCGCGGCTGTGGCGGCGGGCCTCGAGCTGTTACCCCTGGGCGATCCCAGGACGGTGCCCCCGGCCTTCTGGCCCGATCCCGAGCGCTCCGGCGAGCGCTTCGCGGCAATGGCGCAGGGACACGACCTGGTGCTTTTGGAGAACTGGTCCCTCGACTACTCGGCCCACCGCGAGCCCGAGCGCCTGAGCGAGCGCTTCACCGAACTCGACCGCTTCGTGCGGGGCTGGCTCGAGGCCGGCCCCGAGGCCACCCTGCTCCTCACCGCCGACCATGGCAACGCCGAAGAACCCTGGCACTCCTCGCATACCCGCAACCCGGTACCCCTGCTGGTGGTGGGTCCCAAAGCCTCCACCGTGCCGCCGATGGGTTCGCTGGTGGACGTGGCCCCGTGGGTGCGGGGGCAGTTTTAAACCCCGTAAGCCTGCCGGTTCTCCCGCCACAGCAGCCAGACCAGGCCCAGGATGGGCTGGACCAGGGGCAAGAAACCGTAGTCCCGGCCAAAGTAGGACCAGGCCGTGTGGCCGATCGCCTCGGGCTGTAGCAGGGTCAGGCTACCCACCAGCAGCACCCCCATGGTCTCGAAGCTCAGCAAGCCCACCGCCAGTCGCCAGGCCGCGGGCTTGCGGACTACGAAGCCCAAAGTGGCCAGCAGGTAGCACAACGCCGCCACCGTGGTGATGGCCGGAGCGAGGTAATCGCTCACGCCGGGTTTGCAGCAGAGCTGGTATATCCCGCGTGCGCCGGTCGAAAGCGCCAGCAGCGGATAGGAAACGGCCAGGATTTGCCCGATGGCCCGGATAAACTGGGGCGAAAGACTCATCCGGAGCATCTAATCACCACGCTTCGGGGACAAACGTCCTAATTGCCTCCACCCCAATGCTATAGCCTCGAGCCCATAGTCTGTTGGAGACCGAGACGAGCCTATGCCCGAAAACAAAGCGTCCGACAACGAGTTGGCAATTGCCCAGCCCCACGAACCTGCCCTAGCCCAGCCAATCCGCTGGGTCTGGATGGGGGTGGGGTTTTTCTTCGTGGCCCTGGGTTTCATCGGGGCTCTTTTGCCGGTGATGCCCTCGACGGTGTTTTTCATCACCGCCGCCTACTGCTTCGCGCGGGGCAGCCGGCGCTGGCTCGAGTGGCTGCTGGCCCTGCCCAGGATAGGGCCGCTGGTACGCGACTACCGCGCAGGCAAAGGCATGCCGTTGCGGGCCAAGCGCATCGCCGCTTCGATGTGTTCGGTTGGCGTGCTGCTGAGCAGCCTGGCCATCGAATCCTGGGCTGCTCGAGCCCTGGCTCTCGCCCTGGGCATAGCAGGCGTCTGGTTCATCCTCTTCCGGATCCCCACCAAACGGGTGGGTTAGAGCTGTCGGCCACCGATTATGGACTATCGACGACCGATGCTTTACCTCCACCATGACGCGGTAATCTGGACGCATGGTTTACGCCGTCTGCAAAGTACTGGCCTCTTTCCTGCTGCGCGTCCTGTTTGGTCTGCGGGTTGAAGGAGCCGAGCGGGTGCCCAAAGATGGCCCTGTCATCCTGGCTTCTAACCACCTTTCCTTTCTCGATCCCTTAGCCATCGGCTGTGGCTGCCCACGCCCGGTGGCTTTTATTGCCCGGGCCGATATTTTCCGCTATCCGGTGCTGTCGTGGTTGCTGCCGCGGCTCTACGCCATCCCGGTGGAACGCGGCAGCAGCGACCTGGGCGCGGTCAAGGCAGCCATTCGGGCGCTGAAGGCAGGCTTGGCCTTCGGCATTTTCCCCGAAGGTCACCGCAGCCGCACGGGCAGGCTCGAGCCCTTCAAGACGGGAGCGGCCTCCATCGCCATGCGAACCGGAGCCAGGATCGTACCCGTAGCCATCATCGGCAGCGATAAGGCCTGGCCTGTAGGCAGCGCCCCGCGTTTGCGTAAAAACATAACGGTGATTTTTGGCGATCCCATCACACTGCCCAACAAGAAGCTTGATCATGAGGGGTTGGAGGAGGTTACGCGCCAGCTCGAGGCCATGGTTGCCGCACTTTTGCCCCCTGAGTATGTAGGCATGGGCAATTCGGAGTCTATTCGTTCTTAACATAATGGCGGGGAAGCCCCATCAGATGCTTGCATTTCTCTCTCATGCTGTGCTACACTCCGTCCTGAAGGGAAAACTAAAGGAGGTAATGCATGGCGAAGAAGACCACCAAGACCAAAGCCGATCTGATCGACCAAGTTGCTGCGGCCTCCGGCCTGAAGAAGAAAGACGCCAAGGCTGCGGTGGACGCCTTCTTGTCCAAAGTGGAAGCTGCGCTGAGCGGTGGCCACAAGGTCCAGCTCACCGGCTTCGGCACCTTCGAGGTGCGCTCCCGCAAGGCCCGCACCGGCGTGAAGCCCGGTACCACCCAGAAGATCAAAATCCCCGCCTCCAAGTATCCGGCCTTCAAGCCCGGCAAGGCGCTCAAGGAGAAGGTAAAGAAGTAAGGTTCCAGCAACCTTAGTTTTTCCTTCAAACGGGGGAGGCCAACCTCCCTCGTTGCTTCCCTAGAGTATCGGTAGGGCCGGCCATCGGGCCGGCCTTGAAATATTGGCTCCAGGGTTGGCACGGATAAAGGACACGATAAGCTATCAGCTATGGGCATCGTCGTCGTCGGCAGCCTCAACATGGACCTGGTGGTGAGGGTTGCACGCCATCCCGTGCCGGGCGAAACCCTGCTGGGCTCGGACTACGAGAGCTACTTCGGCGGCAAGGGAGCCAACCAGGCCGTGGCTGCGCAGCGCATGGGCGGCAAGGTACGCATGATCGGGCGGGTGGGCAACGACGGCTTCGGCGAGCGCATCAAGACGCACCTCAAAGCCCAGGGCATCAACGTCAACGCCACCATCTGCATCAACGCCCCTACCGGGGTGGCCTTCATCAGCGTGGACAAGGCGGGGCAGAACGTCATCATCGTCTCTCCGGGGGCCAACTCGCGCCTCAAGCCGGAAAACCTCTCCCCCATCGAGTTCGAGCACACGGCAGTGGTGATGCTGCAGCTCGAGGTACCCCTCGACACCGTGCGCCGCGCCGCCCGGATCGGGCGCGAGAGCGGAGCCCGCGTGATCCTCAACGCAGCCCCCGCCCTACCCCTCTCCCCCGCCGACTTAGCCCTCTTCGACATCCTGGTGGTCAACGAGAGCGAGGCTCAGGCCTACTCTGGGCTGGCGGTGGATTCGCCCGAGAGCGGCATCGAGGCCGCCCGCAAGCTGCGCCAGCACTGCCCCACAGTGATCGTGACTCTCGGGGCGCAGGGCGCGGTCTGGGCCAGCGCCGAGGGCGAGGGGTATCAAAGCGCCTTCGAGGTGCGGGCAGTAGATACCACTGCCGCCGGGGACGCCTTCATGGGGGCGCTGGCGGTATCGCTGAGCGAGGGCAGGAGCCTGGAGCGGGCCATCCGCCTGGGGGCTGCCGCCGGGGCGCTGGCCGTGACCCGACCCGGAGCCCAGACCTCGCTGCCCACCCGCCTCGAGGTCGAGGCCTTCCTGAGCGAGCGCAGCGCTTGAAGGTCGAGGGCCGGTGGCTCGTGGATATCCCCCCTGTAAGGGGGGAAGGCATTAGGCGTTCGGGTTTTGCCTACGACCCCGAGGCCCCTCGGTGCTAAGGCAATGGTCGGATACCTTACGTAGCGAAGCGGCCTCAGGCTCCAAGATGGGGCCATGAACCAATACGAAGTGGCGACACTGGGCGGGGGCTGTTTCTGGTGCCTCGAGGCCGTCTATGACGAGCTAAAGGGCGTGGTGGACGTGGTCTCGGGCTACAGCGGGGGGCACGTGGTCAACCCCACCTACGAGGAGGTGTGCGGCAAGAAGACCGGCCACGCCGAGGTGGTGCAGGTGACCTTCGACCCCGCCGTGGTGAGCTACCGGGAGCTGCTCGAGGTCTTCTTCACCATCCACGACCCCACCACCCCCGACCGCCAGGGCAACGACGTGGGCCCACAGTACCGCTCGGTCATCTTCTACCACTCCCCCGAACAGAAGGCCACCGCCGAAGCCGTGATGGCCGAGCTCGAGGCCGCCGGGATCTGGGACGACCCCATCGTGACCGAGCTGAAGCCCTTCGAGGTGTTTTACCCCGCCGAGGACTACCACCAAGAGTACTTCAAGCGAAACCCCCACCAGCCCTACTGCGCCTTCGTGGTCGCCCCCAAGGTGAGCAAGTTCCGTAAGAAGTTCTACGACCGGCTCAAGCGGGAGGATTCCACTCGCGCTTAGGCTCTTGCCTACGAGGACGACCCCTGGTCATCGACTATCGACCACCGAGCCCCTGAAACTCCGCACCGCCTCGACGACGTACTCGGCCTCCTCGAGCCTGAGCTGTGGGCCCAGCGGCAGGGAGAGTTCCTGGGCATGAATGCGCTCGCTGAGGGGGAAGTCGCCGGGCTTGTAGCCCAGGTCGCGGTAGGCCGCCTGCAGGTGGGGCGGGATGGGGTAGTGGATGAGGGTGCCCACACCGCGCTCGGCCAGGTGCTTTTGCAGCGCGTCGCGCTCGGGGGAGAGCACGGCGAAGATGTGCCAGACGTGCTCGGCGTAGGGGGCGGTCTGGGGCAGGATCAGGCCGGTGTCCTGGAGGGCCTCGAGGTAGTAGGCGGCCAAGGCGCGGCGACGGTCGTTCCACTCGTCGAGGTACTTGAGCTTGACCCGCATGGCCGCGGCGTGGATGGGGTCTAGGCGGGAGTTGACGCCCTTGACCTCGTTGACGTACTTGACCCTCGAGCCGTAGTTGCGCAGCACCCGGATGCGGTCGGCAAGCTCGGGGTGATTGGTGGTCACGGCCCCGCCGTCGCCTAAGGCGCCCAGGTTCTTGTTGGGGTAGAAGCTCCAGGCCACCGCGTCGCCGTGCGCGCCGATGCGTTGGCCCTTGTAGCGCGCGCCGTGAGCCTGGGCGGCGTCCTCGAGCAGCCACAGGCCGTGCTTGCGGGCGATCTGGAGCAGGGGGTCGAGGTCGGTGGGCTGGCCGTAGAGGTGTACGGGCAGGATGGCCCGTGTGCGCTCCGTGATGGCCGCCTCCACACGGGCGGGGTCCAGGTTGTAGCTGAGCATCTCCGGCTCGACCGGCACCGGGGTCGCGCCCACGTAGGACACCGCCAGCCAGGTGGCGATGTAGGTGTTCGAAGGCACGATCACCTCGTCGCCGGGGCCCACCTCCATCGCCCGCAGCGCCAGATAAAGCGCGTCGAGGCCGTTGGCCACGCCCACGCAGTGCCGGGCTCCGACGTAAGCGGCGTACTCCTGCTCGAAAGCCTCCACCTCGCTGCCCAGGATGTACCAGCCGCTGCTCACCACCCGGCTCACGGCCTCGTCGAGTTCGCGCTTGAGTTCCTGGTAAGCCGACTGCAATTCGAAATAGGGAATCTTCATCTGAACCTCTCTCGGTACGTGCTCATGGCGAATGGCCCTTGGCTATTAGCCAGCCTTACTGCAACTTCCGCGAAGCCTCGAGGAACTCCTGGTAATCCTGGTAGTAATCTCCCGCGTCGTAGGGCCTCGAGGCCAGCACCAAGCACACCGCGCCCGAGGAGAAGTCCTCGATCTCGCGCCAGATCATGGGCGGGAGGTAGAGCCCGAAGTAGGAGCGGTTGAGGAAGTAGCGCTGGCGGGTGCCGCCCGAATCGACGACCACCGTGAACGAGCCCGAGACGGCGATGAGGAACTGCTCGGTGGTCTTGAGCGCGTGGCCGCCGCGGCTCTCGCCGCCGGGCACGTCGTAGAGGTAGAAGACCCGTTGGATCTCGAAGGGCACGTGGCGGCCCCCCTCGATGAAGGTGAGGTTGCCCCGAGGGTCGGGGATTTTGGGCAGCTCGATCATGCGCACGTCCTGCAGGCGGGCTCTCTTGGGTGGGGG
>NZ_QWLA01000045.1 GCF_003574095.1 Calidithermus roseus | reverse complement strand
GGGGTTCGCCGCCGCCGCTACAAACGTGATCGCCGCCGTCAGCGTCGTCTTCCCGTGGTCCACGTGCCCGATCGTCCCCACGTTTACGTGTGGTTTCGTCCTCTCGAATACACCCTTCGCCATGGTTGCCTCCTTTGGCTTCCGCTGCCGGTGAGGCGAGCGCCACACCTTTTCATTTGCACGCCGCCCGTAGCGGTGACCGGGCGGCGCTTGTACTGCTATGGAGCTCGGGATCGGGCTTGAACCGACGACCTCACCCTTACCAAGGGTGTGCTCTACCAGCTGAGCTACCCGAGCACTCCAGCGCTAGCTTACCTCCGACTGTGCCGCTCATCAGCAGCACGGAGATAAAGTGGAGCGGGAAATGGGACTCGAACCCACGACCCTCTGCTTGGGAAGCAGATGCTCTACCAACTGAGCTATTCCCGCACATGACGCTCTCGCGCTACCTCTAGCTTACAGCTTAGAGCCAACCAGTGCCATAGGCGCGCCTCAAGAGGCGTATGGTGGGCAGGGATGGATTCGAACCATCGAAGGCTTGCGCCAACGGTTTTACAGACCGTCCCCTTTGGCCGCTCGGGCACCTGCCCCCACTTTTGAATTTTGGAGCCACCCATCGGAATCGAACCGACAACCTTCCGATTACAAGTCGGGTGCTCTACCAATTGAGCTAGGGTGGCCCGCCTCGTTGGTATTCCCGATGGTTGGCGTGGACTAAGGGCTCGAACCTCGTCCGAGCGAATAGGTTACACCAGGGATAAGGCGCTGTCAAGGCAAGAGAATGCGCTGCTAGAGGCAGTTCCCCACACAACAGGCCATTTTGGGCGCGAAAATGCGGGGGTCGAAGGCGATTAATAGCATCCTGAGCGGCAGATTGCTGGCCGGTGGTAGATTAGCTCCATGCGCCTTACGCCCTATGGAGCCGCCAAGACCGTCACCGGAAGCTGTCATCTGGTTGAATACCAAAATTATCGCTTGTTGCTGGACTGCGGAGCTTACCAGGGCTCCGAAGACGACCGCAACAACGAGCCTTTTGGCTTTGAGCCAGCAACGATTGATGCGGTGGTGATCTCTCACGCCCATCACGATCACATTGGGCGCTTGCCGCTGTTGATCCGGCGGGGCTACAAAGGCAGGGTTTACACCACCAGGCCCACACAGCTCTTTCTGCCGGTGATCCTCGAGGATTCCCTGCACCTCATGAGCGAGGAGCGTGACCGCCTGGTGCGCAAGGGCAAGCAGCCCCCGCCCCTGAACTGGGACGAAGCCGATCTGCGGGAGCTATATACCCGGCTCGAGGTCATCCCGCTGGAGCAGAGCCTCGAGTTCGGCCCCTTTCAGGTACGGCTGGGCGACGCGGGCCACCTGCCGGGCAGCGCCTTCATCGAGGTAAGGGCGGGAGGAAAACGGCTGGTCTTCAGCGGCGACTTAGGCCACGGCGCCAAGGAAGTGCTGCCCGATCCCAAGGACGCCGCTCCCGCCGACCTGGCGCTGTGCGAGGGGACCTATGGCGACCGCTCGCACCGCCCCTTCCCCGAAACCATCGCCGAGTTCGCCCACATTCTCTCGGAGACCCTGGGCAAGGGGGGCAAGGTCTTCATTCCCAGCTTCGCCCTCGAGCGCACTCAGGAAATCCTGTTCTACCTGCGCGACCTCGAGGAGAAGCGCCAGATCCCCAGCGTCCCGGTCTTCGTCGATTCACCCATGGCCTCCAGGATCAGCGACATTTACCCCTCGGTGCGCGAATACTTCAGCGAGGAAGTGCAGGCGCTTTACCGCCAGGGACGCGATCCCTTCAGGCCCAGGGGGCTGGAGTACACCCAGAGCGTGGAGGACTCCAAGGCCCTCAATGAGCTCGAAGGTCCCCTGGTTATCATCGCCGGGAGCGGGATGCTGGCCGGAGGTCGCATCCTGCACCACCTGCGCCACGGACTGCCGGAAGAGAACAACGCCCTGGTGATCATCGGCTACCAGCCCAGGGGCGGGCTGGGACGGCTGCTGATCGAAGGAGCCCAAAGGGTACGCATGTTCGGCGAGGACGTGCCCGTGCGGGCCCGCACCCACACCCTCGGCGGCTTCTCCGGCCACGCCGGGCAGGACGAGTTGCTGCGCTGGCTGCAAGGCGAGCAGCGGGTGGCGCTGGTGCACGGGGAGGCAGACAAGCTCGAAATCCTGCGGCAAAAGCTCGAGCAGCGGAATACCCGTGCTTTCCTGGCGGAGTGGGGTCAGGCGATCGAGATTTGATACCAGATTCGGTTAGACGATTATCTTTTTGAATCCGGCATGATGCGATTGTCCTGCGCCGAATGCAAGACGCCGTGGGGTCGCGGTTTTGGGCGCTCAGCGTTTAACGTTTGGCTCACTTTGGCCCTGATGCAAGCGCCACAGCAGAGCCAATCCTCGCCAGGCCAGGAGCAAGGCCAGGGTCGAGGCCAGTGCTACACCCCAGAAGATGAAAAAGCCCAGGTTGAAGTCTTTGCCTAGGGCCAGGAAACGAAAGAACACCCCTGCTGAGACCGCCAGTGCCCAGTTGAGCAGCAGATTGCACCAGGTGGGGCGGGTATAGGTGCGCAGGAAGGGAGCGAGCAAAAACCAGACCACCAGGACGGGCAGGGAATTCTCGAGAAAACCCCTCCAGGCTGCGGCCAGGCCGCTCAGGGTGCCGTGTATTCCCTGCCCGATGAGGGCGAAGAGCACGAGGCAAAGGGCGTCACCTCGAGCCAGCAATCGCCCGAACGGGTTCCTATGGTGTTGGGCGGTGGAAGTGGATTCGGTCATGCGCGGTACTAGATGCTCTGCGTCGCCTCGAAGAAGACCTTCTCGGCGCGGTAGGAACTGCGCACGAGCGGCCCGCTGAAGACCTCCATGAAGCCTTCTTCGTAGCCCCACTCGGCGTAGGTGGCGAACTCCTGGGGGGTCACGTAGCGCTCGACGGGCAGGTGATGTTTGGTGGGGCGCAGGTACTGGCCCAGGGTGAGGATATCCACGCCCACCGCCCGCAGGTCGCGCATGGCCTGGCGGATCTCCTCTTCACTCTCGCCCAGGCCCAGCATCAGGCTACTTTTGGTCAGCACTTCGGGGCGCACCTTCTTGGCGTGCTCGAGCACCTTGAGGGTCTGTTCGTAGCCCGCACGGGGGTCGCGCACCCTGGGCGTGAGGCGGCGCACGGTCTCGAGGTTATTGGCGAAGACCTCCTGACCACCCTCGAGCACGGTCTCGACATCGCGCAGATTGCCCCGGAAATCGGGGGTCAGGGTCTCGACCTTGACCTCGGGGTCGCGCTGCTTGATCTGGCGCACGCACTCGGCGAAGTGGAAGGCCCCGCCGTCGGGCAGGTCGTCGCGGTCAACGGAGGTGAGCACCACGTACTTGAGCTTCATCTCGGCCACGGCCTCGGCCACGTGGACGGGCTCGAGGGGGTCCACCCAACCCCTGGGGTTGCCGGTATCCACCGCGCAGAACTTGCAGGCGCGCGTACAGATGCCGCCCAGCACCATGATGGTCATGGTGCCATGGCCCCAGCACTCCCCGATGTTGGGGCACATGGCCTCCTGGCAGACGGTGTGCAGCTTGAGCCGCTGGGTCAGGGCCTTGAGGCGAGTGTAGTTTGGCCCGGTGGGCACGGTGGCGCGTAGCCAAGCAGGTTTGTGGCGGTCGACGGGCTCGGGGCGCTCCTGGGCCACGCCCTTGTGGATGACCTTGAGTTCGATCATCCCGCCGGTGGCGAAGTCTTCGAGCTGGACGGTCTTGATGTTGTCACTCATGTAAGCTCCCTCGGAGCGTCGTACGTCGCGCGTCGTACGTCGAACGCCGGAAATTCCCGTTCAAAGGCAGCGATCACACGCTCGGCTACCTCTTCCATGCTAACTTCCCGGCCCAGCAGCTTTTGCAGGCTGGTCACGCCCTTGTCGCGGATGCCGCAGGGCACGATGAGGTTGAAGTCCTCGAGGTCGGTGTTGACGTTGAGCGCGAAGCCGTGAAAGGCCACGTCCTGCTTGATGGCCACCCCGAAGGCGCACAGCTTCTCCTCGAGGTCGGGCCAGGAGGGGATGGGGGCTGGCCGCCTCACCCACACGCCCGCGTAGCCAGGGCTGGGAAAGGTCTCAATGCCGTAACTGGCCGCCACCTGCATGATGGCTGCCTCGAGCCGGCGCAAGTAGTCGCGCACCCGCCGCCCCACCGGGAAGATGGGATAGCCCACCAGTTGGCCGGGGCCGTGGTAGGTCACGTCGCCACCCCGCTCGATCCAGTACAGCTCGATGCCCTGAGCCCGGTACTGCTCCTCGCTCAGCAGCAGGTTTTCGCCGGTGGCTCCCCGACCCAAGGTGATGGTGCGGGGGTGCTCGAGCAGCAGCAGCGTAGGGGGCCGCGCACCCGAGACGACCTCGGCGTGGACTTGTTTTTGGTAATCCCAAGCCTGGGCATAGGGCACCCGGCCCAGGCGCTCCACCCGAAAGGGTACTTCGCTCACGTCCTCTAGCATACGCCGGGGTGGGCGCTCTTTGGAGCCAGAGGACACTTTCCTCGAGCGTCCCTTACCATCTGGGATACAATCAAGCTGAACTCTGTTCAAGGTCCTGCCGGGAGGAATTCATATGAACCCCAGCCCCTCCATAAGCCAGACCATCAGCACCATGCTCGGCCAGAGCCTGCAGGTGCTCACCAAGCCCAGCGTGGCCACCTTCGAGCAGTACGAAGCCAAGGGGACCTTGCGCGAAGCCCTGATCTACGTGCTACTCGCTGCCATCATTGGGGCGCTGGGAAGCTTGGGCGGCGGGATCACGGCCTTTCTCAACAGCATCATCGCCACGGCGGCGGGCTTCCTGGTCTTCACCTATCTGATCTACGCCATTGGCAAAAACCAGGGCGGCACCGGCAACCTCGACCACGTGGCCTACACTTTCGCCCTATTCTGGGCCCCAATTTCGGTGCTCTTCGGCGTCCTCACCCTGCTCCTGATCATCACCATCATCGGCATCTTCCTCCTGCCCCTGGTGATCCCGCTGGCCCTCGCAGTCAATGTTTACTTCGCCTACTTGGCGGTACAGTCGAGCATGAACCTCAGCGAAAGCGGCAAGATCTGGATCACCCTGATCACGGCAGCGGTGGGCATCTTCCTGATCAGCCTGGTAATCAGAGCGATTTTGAGTTGAGGCTCGAGCCGCTGGGTTGCCCTGAACCATCTCTGCTAGCATGAGCCCCATGCACCTGATCGCGGTCAATATCGGCAGGGAGCGGCAAGTGCAGGTGGGGGAGCGCACGGTGCGCACCGGGATCTACAAGACGCCGGTGACGGGCAGGGTACGCCTCGACGCCTTCGGCCTCGAGGCCGACGTGGTAGCCGACGCCAAGCACCACGGCGGGCGCGACCAGGCGGTGTATGCCTACAGCGCCGAGGACTACGACTGGTGGGCCGAACAGCTTGGGGAGGCACTCGAGCCCGGCACCTTCGGTGAGAACCTCACCCTCTCCTCCTTCGGTCGCGAGCCGGTGAGGATAGGCGACCGCTTCCGCGTAGGCGAGGTGCTGCTAGAGGTCACCGCCCCGCGCATCCCCTGCGGGGTTTTCGCCACCCGCATGAGCGACCTCGAGTGGGTCAGGAAGTTTCGCCAGGCCCGCCGGCCCGGTTTCTACGCCCGTGTGCTGGTGAGCGGCCAGGTCCAGGCGGGCGACCCTCTCGAGCGCCTTTCCACCCCCCACGACTACCCCACCCTCACCGAACTCTTCGAGCTGCACTATGCCAGGAACCCCGACCCCGCCAGAGTCCGCCGGCTGCTCGAGGCCCCCATCGCCGAACGCGCCCGCCGGGACTGGGAGCGCTGGCTCGAGCAGTTCGACCAAGCTTAGAACGCCTGCCACCGAAGCCCTGTGGGCTCAATGGGGAATTGCTGCCCAAAGGGTTTACCGTGGCTCCAAGAGGGAGAGGAAGCGCTCCAGCCGCTCGAGCGCCTGCGGCATGTCCTTCCGCCCGAAGCCTAGCCGCAGGTGGCCGGGAAAATCGTAGACCGTGCCCGGCACCATCAGCGTGCTCTGCTCCTCGAGCAGCCGGAGCACGAAAGTGTCCACGTCCATAGGCAGCTCGAGCCTGGGGAAAGCGATGGGCCCGGCCACCGGCCTGACCCACCGCAAAGCCCCCGACCAGCGCCGGAAAAAGCCCTCCAGCAGCGCGAGATTCCGATGGACGATCTCGAGGTTGCGCGCCAGCAGCTTTTCCCGCTGCCGCAGGGCCAGCGCGGCCAGAAACTCGGCAGGAGCCGAGTTGCACAGCGAGGTGTAGTCCTTGAGCTCCTGCAAGCGGCGCAGGAGCCCGGCCTCGCGGGTCGCCACCCAGCCGATCCGCAACCCCGGCAGGCCATAGCTCTTGGACATCACGCCCAGGCTGGCAGCTTTGCCGTAGAGGTCGCACACCGCGCTCAGGCGGTGCCGGGGGTGGTGCTCGAGTTCGCGGTACACCTCATCGAAGAACAGCCGAGTGCCCCTGGAACGGGCCAGCTCCACCAGCCGGGCCTGCTCAGCGACGCTCAGGTGGGCCCCGGTGGGGTTGTTGGGGGTGGCCAGCACGATCAGGCAGGTATTGGGGCGCAGCAGGCGCTCGAGCGCGTCGAGGTCGATGGCCCAGCCGTCCTCGAAGCGCAGCGCCCACTCCGAGACTTCGGCCCCCGCCGCCCGCGCCACTTCCTTGTGCGATTGGTAGCAGGGCGTCTGGACGATGACATGGTCGCCGGGGCCCAGCGTTGCCTGCAAGTACCAGAAGATGGCCTCTTCGGCCCCCGCAAAGACCAGCACCTGCTCGGGCGCGATGGTGCAGTAGAGCCCGGTGATGGCCTCGCGCAGCTCAGGGGCCCCCTGGGTCTGGGTGTAGCCCAGCCAGTGCTCGTGAAAGCGCTCGGTCGCGCCGGGCTCGAGCGCCAGCAATTCCCCTATGCTCAGCGACTCGCTGTCGGAAGAGCCCAGCATGTAGCGGGCGCTGAACTCGAAGGGTGCGAAAAAGCGCTCGAGCTTGAACGGTTGCAGGTTCATCGCGTCGCAGTCTCCCCTATCCGCGCCAGCCTGTCCAGCCCAATCTTGCCCTGCTCCGCCACAGAGCGAAAGGGCGGGCCAGTAGCCCACCCCTGCGAACGACGTTTTGCGTTTGGCTATTGGCTATCGACCGCACAGCGCTCAGGCCTTGTCGGCCACCACCACCACCTTGAGGTTCATGGGAACTTCGGGGTGGGGCTTGTAGACCAGGGTGTACTCACCCAGGTCCTTGATGGGCCGCTCGAGCAGCAGGCGCTTGGGGTCGATCTTGATCTGGTGCTGGGCCTCCAGCGCCGAGGCGATCTCGCGGCTGGTGACCGAGCCGTAGATCTTGGTCTCGCCGGCCTTGACCTTGAGCTCGAGGGTCAGGGGCTCGAGAATCTCCTTCAGACGCTCAGCCTCGGCCTTGCGCTCGGCGGCCTTTTTGGCCTGGGCGCGAATCTTGGCCTCGAGGGTCTTGAGGTTGGACTCACTGGCCAACGCGGCGAGGCCACGGGGCAGCAGGTAGTTGCGGGCGTAGCCCGGCTTGACGTTGACCACAGCGCCCACGTCGCCGAGGTTCTCCATGGGTTCGAGCAAAATCACCTTCATGGCTCACCTCTTACTTGCGCACCAGCTTCTCGACGTAAGGCAGCAGGCCCAGGTGACGAGCGCGCTTGATGGTTCGGGCCAGCTTACGCTGCTCTTGGGCGTTGAGGCCGGTACGGCGGCGCGGCAGGATCTTGCCGGTCTCCGACAGGAAACGCCTAAGGATGTCGATGTTCTTGTAGTCGTTGAGGTCAAAGGCCCCAACAGCAGCCGCTACTTTAGGCTTGCGGCCACGACGGGCGCCACGATCGGGGCGTTCGCCCTTGGCGCCTTTAGGAGAGACTTTCTTGGTGCTCAAAAGGGTAGATCCTCCTCCGGTGGGAAATCTTCTAAGCCTTCGTCAATGTCTACCTTGCTCGTACGGCCTCTGGCAGCAGCACTCTTGTCTGCGCCACTGAGGGAAGCGGCTCCACCATTACCGCTTCCACGGGCAAGGCGCTCGAGGCGGCTGGCTTCCACACGGGTGGTGTAGCGCCGCTCGCCGGTCGAGCTGGTCCAGGAGTCGTTTACCAAGCGTCCGATTACAAAAGCTCCGTCGCCCTTCTTGAACTCGGCGGCCCACTCGGCGAGATCGCGCCAAGCCTGGCCCTCGATGTAGTGCACCTTCTCCTGCTCGCCCTGGCGGGTGGTGAAGCGTTCGTTGACGGCGAGGGAGAAGCGGGTCACGGCAGTGCCCTGGGGAGTGTAGCGCAGCTCGGGGTCGCGGGTGAGGTTACCCACCAGCATGACGTGGTTGAGCCCCTCGCGCAGGCGATGCTGCCCGCGCGCGTCGGTGACGGTGAGCTCGCCGCGCTTGCCCTCCAGGCTCACCACCTCCAGGCGATCGGCCCTGATCTCCAGCGTGCTCTTCTTCTGCCCCTCCTGTTCCCAGGAGCGATACTCGAGCTTGCCCTCGACGAAGAGGGGGGTTCCGGCCTTGAGGCCATCGCCCCAGAACTCCGCACTCTTGCCCAGCAGCTTCACGCGGTGATACCAGGGAACCTCGCGGGTGTTGCCCGACTCGTCGATGATGATGTCGTTTCCGCCGAGGTTGAGTTCCAAAACAGCCAGCCCCCCAGGGGTGTAGCGCATCTCCGGGTCTTGGGTCAGGGTTCCAACGAGCATTACGCGATTGAGTCCTCGTGCCATATCGGTCATCCTTCTTCAGCTTGCTTGCGTTCGAGTCATTCTAACTGCTCTTGGGGGCTTGGGCCTGCTTTAGTCGGCTAGGAGCTTGGAAAGGCTTGGAAAAACAAACCCGCCTTCACTTGCGCCACTCGGGGCGGTCACGGATGATCAGCACCCGGCGCACGTTGTCCCGCAGGCGCAGTTCCTTCTCCAGCGGCTGGGCGCTGGCGCCTTCCATCTCGAGGGTGTAGAAGATCACGTAACCCTCGGGGTCCTTCTGAATGGGGTAGGCCATGCGGCGCTGGCCCCACTCGTCGGTGGCTTTGACCGTCGCTCCATAGCGGGCGAGGGCCTGCTGGATGAACTCTTTCTCCACGGCCACCTGCGCAGCGTCGAGGTTGGGGTTGAGCACCAGGTTGAGGTCGTATTGCGGCATATTCACCTCCTTTCCTTCTCGCGGCCCAACCCGGCCACGAGAGCGGGTATGGGCAGGGCAAATCTGTGGTTTCGACGAACCACGCAAGTGCAAAGTATATCAGGCCAGGCTCAGGGTGGCTAGCCTTTTTCGGGTTTTCCCACCGGCTACGAGCAGCAGGCCACGAGCTTTCCTCTGGCCCTCGAGGTTTTCTGGCTTCCGACCATCGACTATCGGCACACCCCAGCTAAGCGCCCGCGCCAGCGTTGAGCGCCTCGCCCCAGATGCCCATCTCCAGGCGCAACAACTGCCGTATGATCTGCAAGAAATCTTCCGGATCGACCTGGCTCCAGATCGGGCGCACCAGGGTGTCCAGCCTCGACAGCAAGTTCTGGATCTCTTCCGAAGTCCAGCGCTCGCACATGAATTCCATGAGTTCATTGGTCGGGACGGCTTCTCGCCAGAGCTGTTGGTAGGTGCGGTGGAAGCACCAGTTCAGGGTCAGGGCCAGCGGGTATGGCAGGCGCTCGAGGTCGGTGAACACCCGGCAGTAACGCTCCGTTTCGGGGTATAGCGGGTAGTGCAGGGGGTTGAAGTGCTCCTCGAGCCAGTCGGCATCCTCGCTCAAAGTCAGCATCAGCACGGCCAGGATATGCCGGTGGGAGGGCGGGGCTTCGCGCAGGAGGTGGGCCTGAAAGCGGATCAGGGCGTCGTTGATGTAGAGCCCCTGAACCATCCAGGCCGTGAAAGCCCGTGAAGGCAGGTTGCCTGAGGAGAGCCGCTGCACGAAGGGGTGCTCGGACACCGATTCGAGTTGGGGAAGGCGAGTGGAGAGAAAGTAGTCGAACATCATGAGTCTTGATCCGCCTCCTCTGCTATGCGCAAAGCCATCTCCCAGGAGCTGTCCTCGAGGTCGAAGAGCCGGTTGAGAGGGGCATCGAACTCGGAGAGATCGAGGTGCTCGAGGGCTTCGTCGGCCAGGACCGCCAGGTCGTAGAGGATGGCCCCGAACTCGCCATCGGCCCAGCGCTCGAGGATAGCCTGCAGGCGCTCGTCGGGAGTGTCGAGGGTTTTGAGCGCGTCCATGAACACCTGGTGCGTAGCCCAGTGCATGACGGTAAGGTGGGAATAGGGCAGGCGCTGAAGGTCCTGGAAAAAGGCCTGGTAGGTCTGGCGGGAGGGGTCGGGGGGGTCGCTGAGATCGATCCCTTGTGACAGCAGCCAATCCATCTCCTCGACCATGTTGAGCACGATCTGCGCCAGCAGCACCCGGTGCTCACGCGGAGCCTGGCGCAGGATGCCGAGCTGGAAACGCATCATGAGCTCGTCGAAGTAATAGAGCTGGGTTAGCCAGCGAGCTATGGCCACCGGCGATATGCTGCCCTCACGCAGACGCTGCAGGAAAGGATGAGCCGCGAAAGACTGCCACCGTAGCAAATGCCGGTCACGCAGGCTTTGTACGCGGTGAGTCGGGTACATCAACAGCTATGATAGGCTCAGGCAAAGCCTTACAGGTTGGAAATAATCAGAATAAGGTCGCTAGGTAAAATTACCTAACCATCCCCTCATCCTAACCGTGCCCCTCCGCTCGCCCGGTTCTCGCCTCAAACGCCGTTCCCGATCCCGCTCCCTCAGGTCTCGAGCTGCTCGAGAAAGCGCTGCAGCGCCTGGGCGAAGGCCGCAGGCTGGTCGATCCAGGGGTAGTGCCCCGCCCCCTCAATCACCTCGAGGCTGCCCCCGCTGAGGTCGGCCACCGTCTCGGCCTGCTCGGGATAGCTGGTCCCGTCCAGCGACCCCACCATCACCACGGGCTGCACCCGAAGCTCGAGCAGGTGAGGGGTGTAGTCCAGTTCCCATAACCCGTTGTAAACGAACATCTGGCCCGGAGTGTCGTTGCCCAGGATGCCCGCGCCCTCGCTCAGCCACTCGTACTCCATGCGCCCGTGCTCGCTGGGAAACATCAGCGCGTCGAAGATGGCCTTGGGCTCGAGCAACCTGAAGGCTTCGCCCAGGGCCAGCATGGGGTCTTCCGGGGCAGGCGCAGCGGGCAGGTCGCGCAGGGCCAGCGAGGCCCGGAAGAGCCGCTTGGCCAGCGCGGGAAAGCTGACCCAAGGCGCGATCAGGCCCAGGGAGAGCGTGTTGGGAGCAAAGCGCCGGGCATACTCCAGGGCCGGTATCGCCCCGAAACCATGGGCCAGCAACCCCCATTGCTCGATCTCCAGCTGCTCGCGCAAGGCCTCGAGGTCTTCCACCAGGGCATCCACCGTGAACAGGCGCGGTTCGGCCTCCAGCGCGGGGCTGCGCCCACCCCCGCGCTGATCGAAGTAGATCACGCGGAACTCGCCCAGTTCCTCCTCGAGGCCCTCGCGCAGCACGTAATCTGAGCCTCCCGGCCCCCCGTGCAGCACCACGATGGGCGGTGCATCCACGGGCCCTACGTCCTCGACGTAGAGCTCGACCTCGTCATTGACGGCGATTATGTCTATTTCTTCACGCATCTGCGGCCTCTGTTTTGTACCCCTCTTCCACCAGCTCGAAGCTCCAGGTCCTAAAACCCTCCAGCCCTCCCGCCGCGATCTCCATCTGCGGCGTGATGGCCCAGGCCTCGAGCACGTAGAGTTCCTGCTCCTTGCGGTAGAGCAGGCGGTAAGGGTGAGGGAAGCTGCGGGCGAACTCCCGCAGCTTATCGCCATTCTTGCCTTCGACGAAGAGCACCCTCACCGCCGCGACCTCCCGGCGAAAGCAAAGACCCAGCCGCCCCTATCGTCCAAGCGATCGTTCACGCCTCCAGCGTCCTCGAAAAGGATACTTTTCGCAAGCCTCCTTGCTCACGGCCATCAGGGCAGGCTCCGCCAGAGCTTCTCCAGATACAACACCTCACAGGCCTCCTCGAGGCTGGTCATCAGTGAGTAGGCCTTGAGCAGCGCCTTCTCGGCACTCTCCTCTACCCCCTTGACGAAGGCCCCATGCCCCCGCACGATGCAAGCCCGGTGGGTTTTGAGGGCCTCGGCCACGGCCTCGGCGGCCTCCTCGGTGCCCGAGAGGGTCTTCGGGGCGAGCACAGGAATGGAGTCGAAGTAATAGCGGCCCTCGAGGTCGATGGGCACGATCTGGTCGAGGTGAAAAGACAGGGCTATGGCGTAGCGGGGGTGGGCGTGAACCACCGCCAGGGCGTCGGTCTGGCGGTAGATGGCCCGGTGGATCACCCGCTCGATGGAGGCTCCTTGGTCCTTGTCGGGGTCGGGCTCGAGGGGCAACAGCATGAGGTCCTCGGGACTCAGGTGGGCTTTCTGAGCACCGCTGCGGGTGATCCACAAACCCTCCTTATCCCGCACCGAGAAGTTGCCCGAGGTGGCCGAGGCCAGCCGAGAGGTGAACAGGTCGGATCCGATCTGCTGAAATGTGACGAAGAGTTTGGCCTTCATAAGGGTTGCCGATAGACAGCTTATATGCAACCGAGCGGAAGGTTGAAAGAAGCCGATGGTCGATGACCGAACGCCTCGACCCACAACTATCCGTATAAGAATACTTGACAAATAGGCGCTCAAATTTTATATTTCAAATTGAAGGCCGCGAGGAGCCTGATCCCTTGTGGCCCCAAAAACTCAAGCTCAAAGGAGGTTTCAGTCATGCTGGACATCGCGAGGAGACAGAATCTTCAACCGGTGCCCTTCAGAAGCTGGAATCTCGCTAATTTTGGCGGCTTCAACGACCTCTTCAGCGAGTTTGACCGGCTCTGGGGCGAACTGACCGCGCCGTTCTCGAGCCAGTTCCGCTGGGCTGCTTCGTATCCGGTGGACCTGTACGAAACCGGGGACAGCGTGGTGCTGGAGATGGCGGTCCCTGGCATCCGCAAGGAGGACCTCGACATCAGCATCGAGGGCAACCAGCTCACCATCCGGGGCAAATACCCCGAAATCCCCGAGGGTGACGAGCGTCGCTACTGGGTGCAGGGGATCCCGCATGGAGCCTTCAGCCGCAGCGTGAGCCTGCCGGCTTCGGTCGAGGTGGACAAGGTCAAGGCCGTCATCAACGATGGCTTGCTGACCCTGACCATGCCCAAGGTGGCTGAAGCCCGGGTGCGCAAGATCGCCATCGCGAGCAATTGAGCAAGAGACCACTGAGGCAGGGCCGGGTCTTTTAGACCCGGCCCTGCGGTTAATTTCCCAGTTTAGCGTTCGGCTTCACGGCCCGGCTGCTCGGGGCGAACCCCTGGACGGCGTCCGGAGACGGCAGGAGCCTCCTGTACCTCCTTGCGCAGTTCCTCGAGGCGCTTGAGGGTCTTGGTGTCGACCACCTGGGTCTCGCGCACGAAGTCGGAACCCGTGCCTGCCGGGATGAGCTTGCCCAGGATGACGTTCTCCTTCAGGCCGATGAGTTCGTCCATCTTACCGGCGATGGCGGCTTCGGTGAGCACGTGGGTGGTGTGCTGGAAGGAGGCGGCGGAGAGCCAGCTACGGGTAGAGAGGGCACTCTTGGTCACGCCCATGAGCACCGGCTTCCAGGCCGCGGGGAGCTTGCCCTCCTCGCTGAGCTTCTCATTGGCAGCCTCCACGTCCCACTTCTCGATGACCTGGCCTTCCAGGAAGCGGCTCTCGCCAGAGTCGGTGATCTCGACGTACTTCAGCATCTGTCGCACGATCACCTCGATGTGCTTGTCGTGCAGCTTCACGCCCTGGGCACGGTAGACGCGCTGGATCTCGTCGACCAGGTAGCGCTGCACGGCGTCGGGGCCCTTGGCGTCGATGAGCTGATGGGGGTCGATGGCGCCACGGGTGAGGGGCTGCCCGGCTTCGACCATCTCGCCTTCCTTGACGATGATGCGGAAGTCCTTGGGCACCTTGTACTCCTTATTGAAGCCCTCGCTCGTGACGAAGATGCTGGTTTTGTCCTCGTGCTCTTCAATGTGGATGATGCCGTCGATCTCGGCGATGATGGCCTTGACCTTCGGACGGCGGGCTTCGAAGAGCTCGATAACGCGGGGCAGACCCTGGGTGATGTCGGTGCCGGTGGCCACGCCGCCGGTGTGGAAGGTGCGCATGGTGAGCTGGGTGCCCGGCTCGCCGATGGACTCGGCGGCCACCACGCCCACGCTCTCGCCAATGGAGACCAGCTTGGCCGCACTCAGGTCCCAGCCGTAGCACTGCTGGCAGACCCCGTAGCGGGTGCGGCAGGTCAGGGGTGAGCGCACCGGAATCTCCTCGATGAGGTTGGCCTCGGCAGATTTGTAGATGAAATTCACGTCCTCGAGCGAGAGCTGGCTCCCCTCGGCGAAGATACGCCCGTTCACCTCGAACTCCCGCGCTATGGTGCGGCCATACAGCCCGCTTTCGATGTCGTTCTTCTTGCGCAGGCGCTTAGCCCGGAAAGCTTCATCGAACTGCGTCAGCGGGACGACGATGTACTCGGTGGTTCCACAATCGGCCTCGCGCACGATGACCTCGTGGGCCACGTCGTGCAGCTTGCGGGTGAGGTAGCCCGAGTCGGCGGTGCGCAGCGCGGTGTCGGCGCCACCCTTGCGCGCGCCGTGCGAGGAGATGAAGTACTCCAGCACCGTGAGGCCCTCGCGGAAGGAGGAAAGCACCGGGCGCTCGAAGGTCTCGCCCGAGGGCTTGGCCATCAGCCCGCGCATCCCCGAGAGCTGGCGGATCTGCTGCTTGTTACCGCGCGCGCCCGACTGGCTCATCATGTAGAAGGGGTTGAAAGGGAAGTTCTGCTCGAAGTTGTCGAACACCGCCTTGGTGACCTTCTCGGTAGTCTCGCTCCACAGCTGCACGATCTGGGTGTAGCGGTCCTGGTCGGTCATGAAGCCCATCTCGTAGGCCTGCTCGATCTGGGCGAGCTTGGCGTCGGCTTCCTCGAGGTAGCGCCGCTTCTCCGCCGGGATCACTGCGTCGTCGATGCCGATGGTGATGCCCGAGGTGGTCGAGAGCATGAAGCCGTAGTACTTCAGCGCGTCCAAGAGCTTGGCGGTCTTCTCCACGCCCAAGAGCAGGAAGGACTTGTAAACCAGGTCCTTGAGGTTGTCACGCTCCATCACCAAGTCGTAGTTGATGAGCTCGGCGGGGGCGTCCTCGCCTACGGCCTCGAGCACGATGCGGTTGAAGAGCACCCGGCCTGGGCTGGTCTGCAGCACCCGCCCACCCACGCGCACGCTCACCACGTCCTGCAGGTCGATGATGCCGTGGGCCACGGCGGTGAGGGCCTCGTCAGGGTTGGCGAAGATGTACTTCACCCGGCCCACGCTGGTCTCCTTGCCTGCGATCTTGATGGGGGCGTTGAGCGCGACCTCACCGGCCTCGTAGGCGGCGATGGCCTCGGCGGCGTCCTTGAACTCGCGCCCAGCGCCCTTCTTCTCGCGGCGGAGCTGGGTGATGTAGTACAGGCCCAGCACGATGTCGCGCGAGGGCTTGGCGGTGGGCTCACCCGAGGCGGGCGAGAGCAGGTTGTGCGAGGAGAGCATCTGGACGCGAGCCTCGGCCTGGGCGTAGCTCGACAGCGGCACGTGCACGGCCATCTGGTCGCCGTCGAAGTCGGCGTTGAAGGCCTCGCAGACCATGGGGTGAAGCTGGATGCTCTGGCCCTCGACCAGCACGGGCTGGAAGGCCTGGATGCCCAGGCGGTGCAGGGTGGGCGCGCGGTTGAGGAGCACCACCTTGCCGTGGATGACCTCTTCCAGTGCGTCCCACACCTCGTCCTTGATGTCGCGGGAGCGCTCGAGCATGCGCCGGGCGTTCTTGACGTTGTTGGCGATGCCCTTCTCCTCCATCTTCTTCAGCAGGAAGGGCTTGAAGAGCTCCAGGGCCATGCGCTTGGGCAGGCCGCACTGGTGCAGCTTGAGCTGCGGGCCTACCACGATCACCGAGCGGCCCGAGTAGTCCACGCGCTTGCCCAGCAGGTTCTGGCGGAAGCGACCCTGCTTGCCCGAGAGGATGTCGGTTAGCGAGCGCAGCGCCCGGTCGGAGCCGGGGTTGGTGACGGGGGTGCCGCGGCGCCCGTTGTCGAGGAGCGCGTCCACGGCTTCTTGCAGCATGCGCTTCTCGTTGCGGATGATCATCTCCGGCGCGCCCTGGGAGAGCAGCTTCTTCAAACGGTTGTTGCGGTTGATCAAGCGGCGGTAGAGGTCGTTGAGGTCGCTGGTGGCGAAGCGCCCGCCATCGACCTGCACCATCGGGCGCAGATCGGGGGGCAGCACCGGCACGGCCTCGAGGACCATCCACTCGGGTTTGTTGCCCGAGTCGCGGAAGGCCCGCACCACCTCCAGGCGCTTTCTGGCCTTGGCCCTCCTGGCGCGGCTGGGGTGCTTCATCTCCTCGACCAGCTCGGCCTCGAGTACGCTGAGGTCGAGTTCCTTGAGCAAGGCCTGGATGGCCTCGGCCCCCATGCGAGCGTCGATGTCGTAGGACTCGATGACCCGCACGTTCATGCGCACCAGGTCCACCTCCACGCGCCCGTAGATGTCGCTGGTGACCTTGCCCCCGTCGGCCAGGCTGTCGCCGGGGCTCACGCGGTCGCCGTTGGTGACCTCTACGTCGTCCTCGAAGGGATAGACCTTGGCCTTCATCACCACGATGGAGGCGGGCTCGTGCAGGTGCACCACGCCCTCGGCCTCGGCGATGACCTCCTCGGCGGCCTCGATGGCCCCCACCAGCTTCTCGCCCTTGCGCACACTGGCACCCTCACCCACCAGCACGTGCATGTGGGGCTGAAGGGGGTAGTCCTTGGCCTCGGTCCACTCCAGCGTGACCGACAGCTCGACCGTGCGCTTGCCGGAGGCCTCGAGTTCGCTGATCTTAACGTGGCGAGGCATGCGTACGAGGCCCTTGCCCTCAGCCAGCACCTCGCCCTTGCCCACCAGCTCACCCTCCCCCACCTTCGGACGGAAGCCCACCGGGAGGAAGTAGACGGCGGAGACCGTGGAGGTATCGGGGTCGAGGATCTTGATCAAAGCGCCCTCTTCCCACTCGACGATCTGCACCGCCCCGGCTTCCTCGCTGAGGATCTGGTGCTTCTCGGCGATCTCGGCCAGGGGCTCACCCGCGCGGTAGCTCTTCTGCTCGATCCAGCCCTCGCGAGGCAAGGTCAGGTGGGCCCGCTCGCGCCGTACGTAGTCCACGCGGATACGCCGGGGGAAGCGGAACAGGCACAACCCATCCATCTTGCTTACCACGCCGGGAGCCAGTTCCTGGCCCTTCTTAACCTCGTCGCCGTCCCTGACCCGCGCATCCACTCCGATGGGGATGGAGTAGGTCTCCTGCTTGCCAAAGCGCAGCTCGCGATACTCCTCGTCGGTGAGGAGTTGGCGCTTGTGCACCGGCTGCCCGCCCAGCATCGCGCCCTTGGGGTCGATGGTGATGTACTTGGCGAAGTAAAGGACCTGCTCGAGCTCCTGCGCACTCAGGTCGAGCAGGGTGCCGATCTTGGAGGGCACGTCCTTGACGTACCAGATGTGGGCCACCGGCGTGGCCAGCTCGACGTGGCCCATGCGATAGCGCCGCACGATGCTCTTGGTGACCTCCACGCCGCAGCGCTCGCAGACCTTGCCTTCGAAGCGCTGGCGCTTGTACTTGCCGCAGGCGCACTCGTAGTCCTTCTGGGGGCCGAAGATGCGCTCGTCGAAGAGGCCGTCGCGCTCGGGCTTGAGGGTGCGGTAGTTGATGGTCTCGGGCTTCTCGACCTCGCCGTAGCTCCAACTCCTGATCCTCTCGGGCGAGGCCAGGCCGATGCGTACCTTGCGTACTTCTCGTTTCATCATTTGATTCCTCGCTGATAGCCGATATCCCGATGTACAGCTAAAATCTCGAGGCTATCGGCTATTCGCTATCAGCTTTAGCGCCTTGAGGCCAATCCCTCGAAAATGTCCAGGTTCTTCGCGTTCTCGTCGTAGGTGTCGACGTCGAGGCCCAGGGCCTGGAGTTCCTTGACGAGCACGCGGAAGGACTCGGGCACGCTGGCCTCGGGCACGTCCTCGCCCTTGACCACTGCCTCGTAAGCGGCGTTGCGGCCTTCGATATCGTCGGACTTGATGGTGAGGATCTCCTGCAGGGTGTGGGCCGCGCCGTAGGCTTCCAGCGCCCACACCTCCATCTCGCCGAAGCGCTGCCCGCCGAATTGGGCCTTACCGCCCAGGGGCTGCTGGGTGATGAGCGAGTAGGGGCCGGTGGAGCGGGCGTGCATCTTGTCCTCGACCATGTGGTAGAGCTTCATGATGTACATCACGCCCACCACGATGGGGCCCTCGATGGGCTCGCCGGTGCGCCCGTCGTAGACGATGCTCTTGCCCTGCTGGGCCACCTGGCGCAGTTGCTCGACCACGTCCTTCTCACCATCGACGATGCCCAGCTTGGCGGCGCGGCGCAGCACCTCGACCTCGCGGTTGTCCACGCCGAAGCCCTCACGCTGGCGGCGCTGCCACTTGAGGTCGAAGGCTTCGCCCAGGAGTTCCTTGATCTGCTCCTCGGTGGCGCCGTCGAAGACCGGGGTCACGAACTTGATGCCCAGGTCTAAGCCAGCGATGCCCAGGTGGGTCTCGAGGATCTGTCCGAGGTTCATGCGGCTGGGCACGCCCAGCGGGTTGAGCACGATGTCGACGGGGGTGCCGTCGGGCAGGTGGGGCATGTCCTCGGGGGGCAGGATCTTGGAGACCACGCCCTTGTTCCCGTGGCGGTTGGCCAGCTTGTCACCGACCTGGATCTTGCGCTTCTGGGCTACATAGACCCGCACCACCTCGCGCACGCCAGGCTTGAGCTCGACGCCGGGGTCGCCGCGGCGCAGGCGCAGGGTGCGCACCACGATGCCACCCTCGCCCGGAGGCACACGCAGGGAGGTATCCTTCACGTCGCGAGCCTTCTCGCCGAAGATGCTGCGCAGCAGGCGCTCTTCGGGGGTGGGCTCGGTCTCGCCCTTGAAGCTGGTGCGGCCCACCAGGATGTCGCCGGCCTTGACCTCGGCGCCGATGCGCACCACGCCATCCTCGTCGAGGTCGCGCAAAGCAGCTTCGGAGAGGTTAGGGATGTCGCGGGTGATGCGCTCGGGCCCCAGCTTGGTGTCACGGGCCTCGATCTCGTAGCGCTCGATGTGCACCGAGGTGTAGAAATCGCGGCGCAGCAGGTCCTCGGAGATCACGATGGCGTCTTCGAAGTTGTAACCGTCGAAGGGCATGATGGCCACGACCACGTTCTGGCCCAGCGCCAGCAAACCCTCCTCGGAAGCGGGGCCGTCGGCCAGAAGGTCGCCCTTCTTGACCTCCTGCCCTACCACCACCCGCGGTTTCTGGTCGAGCGCGGTGCCCTGGTTGCTCCGAACGAAGCGCCGCAGGGTGTACTCGCGCAGACCTTTGTCGGTAGCGCGAACGGCGATGCGGTTGCCATCGACGTACTCCACCACCCCGTCCACGTCGCTGTAGAGCGAGGTGAGGCTGTCGCGCACCACGCGCTCCTCTACGCCGGTCATGACCACGGGGCTCTCGGCGCGAATCAGCGGCACGGCCTGAGCCTGCATGTTCGAGCCCATCAGCGCGCGGTTGGCGTCGTCGTGCTCGAGGAAGGGAATCAGGTTGGTGTTGACCGAGAAGACCTGCTTGGGCGAGACGTCCATGTACTCGACGTCCTCGGGCCGCACGATGATGGGGTCGCCCTTCTTGCGAGCCACCACGCGGTCGGTGGCGATGGTGCCATCCTTCTCGAGGGGAGTGTTGGCCTGGGCGATGATGTACTTGTCCTCCTCCGAGGCCACCATGAAGTCGACTTGATCGGTTACCTTGCCGCCCACCACCTTGCGGTAGGGGGTGAGGATGAAGCCCAGATCGTTGATGCGCCCGTAGGCCGCCAGCGAGGAGATGAGACCGATGTTGGCGCCTTCGGGGGTCTCGATGGGGCAGATGCGCCCGTAGTGGGTGCGGTGCACGTCGCGAACGTCGAAACCGGCCCGCTCGCGGGTCAGGCCGCCCGGGCCCAGCGCCGAGATGCGGCGCTTGTGGCGCAGTTCGGAGAGGGGGTTGGTCTGGTCCTTGAACTGGCTGAGCTGGCTGCGCCCGAAGAACTCGCGGATGGCGGCCACCAGTGGGCGGTTGTTGACCAGCTTGGCCGGAGTCGCGCTCTCGGGGGTGCCCAGCAGCATGCGCTCACGCACGCCCCGCGCCAGCCGGGAGAGGCCCACGCGGAACTGGTCGGCCAGCAGCTCGCCCATGGTGCGGATGCGGCGGTTGCCCAGGTGGTCGATGTCGTCGGCCTCGAAGCCCTCCACGCCGCTCTGTAGCGAGAAGAGGTACTTCAGCACCGGCAGGAGACCCTCGTCGCGGAACTCGCCGTCAGTGAACTTCAGCAGCATGCGGCCCGAGAGCTTAATGCCCAGCTTCTGCTCGGCCTTGTACTTTCCTGCCTCACCCAGGTCGTAGCGACGGGGATCAGAGAGCAGTGAGTGCACGTAGGCGATGGCCTTGTCGCGCTTGGGCGGGTCGCCGGGACGCAACTCGGTGAATAGCTTCAAGAGCGCCTCGTCGGGGCTCATCTCGAGCACCTTCGAACCGCGGTACTGCGCCTCGAGCAGCCCCGGCAGCAAGTCCTCGAAGCCCTTGAGTTCGGCGGCGAGCTTGTCGGCGGTGTAGCCCAGCACCCGCAACAGCAGCGCCAGCGGGAACTTCTTCTTGTTGACCTTCATCGCCACCACGCCGCTGGGCTCGAACTCGAGGTCGATCCAGGGGCCGCGCTTGGGCAGCGGGATCACGCTAGCGACGTACTTGCCCGGCCGGGCCTGGTCGGGGGTGAAGTACACGCCCGGCGAGCGGTGGATTTGCGAGACGATCACGCGGTCGGCGCCGTTGACGATGAAGGAGCCGTCCTCGGTCATCAGGGGTAGGTCGCCCAGGAAGACCTCGTCCTCCTTGATGAGGCCGGTGTCCTTATGGATGAGCTGGAGCTTGGCGTAGAGGGGGGCCTGGTAGGTCAGGTCTTTTTCACGGCATTCGTCTTGGCCAAATGGGGGTTCTCCCAAACGGTACTCCAGGAAGTCCAGAACCAGCCCACCCCGCCCGCGCTCGCCTTCCTCGATGGGGAAGGTCTCCTTGAAAGCCGCCTGCAAGCCGACGTTCTCCCGCTTGGCTGCGGGAACGCCCATTTGCAGCGCTTTCTTGAAGGATTCCACCTGAATCTCGGTCAGGGGCGGTAGGGGGATCACCTCGGAAATACGTCCAAACCGCTCTATCTTCATGCATACACCTCTAAAACCCTCTGCTCTGGGGGGTTGGGACCGGCCCAACCATTGCCTGGCTCGGGGTTGCCTTGGTTATGCGTAAGCTAACAGGGTTCTTCCGCAGAACACCCTCACGGTGCCTGCGGTGGCTGGCTCTTACGTTGTGCCCGCTTGGCGCTGCCAAAACAGCACGCCCATGAGTATAGCACATGGACACGACATAGGGCAATGAGCGCCCGGGGATGTTCGCTCAATTGCCTTGAAGTGTAGCACAAGTTGCAGGATCTGCAAGCGCAGCGTGGTCCCCAAGCTTTGCCGGGTTCAGACGCCTGGGGACCACGGTACCCATAGGTGGGGAATGCCCCACAGCTAGAGTTTAGGGTGGAGACATCCCGGCAGTGTAGGGCAATGCGCATTGCCAAAACGAAAAACCCTGGGCCCTCACCCAGGGTTCAACGCCTTCGTCAATTACTTCAGCTCGACCTTGGCGCCGGCGTCCTCGAGCTGCTTCTTGATCTTCTCGGCCTCGTCCTTGGAGATGCCTTCCTTCACGACACCACCCTGCTCGGCGAGGTCCTTGGCCTCCTTGAGGCCCAGGCCGGTGATGGCGCGCAGCTCCTTGATGACGTTGAGCTTGTTGGCCCCGGCGTCCTTGAGCACCACGTCGAACTCGGTCTTCTCCTCAGCCGCAGGAGCAGCAGCGCCAGCGGCGGCACCGGGCATAGCCACGGCCACGGGGGCGGCAGCGGTCACGCCCCACTCCTCCTTGAGCACGTCGATGAGTTGCTTGAGTTCCAGCACGGTAGCGCCGGAGAGCTGTTCCTTGATGGCAGCGATGTCCAAAGCCATGATCTACCTCCACGAATGGGCGTATGCCCAACCGCTTATGCCGCCTCCTGCTTGGCGACGAAAGCGTCCAGAATGCCTACGAACTCCTGAGCCTTTGCGCCCAGCACCCCGACCAGCTCGCTCATAGCGCTCTGGAGCACGCCGACGAGCTCGGCACGCAGTTCGGTCTGGCTAGGCAGCGAGGCCAGCGCCTTCACGTCATCGGCTGCGATGACGTTGCCCGAGAGCACGCCCCCCTTGGCGGCGGGCAGTCCCTTGTCGTTGGTCTTGGCGAACTCCGCGATGGCCTTGGCTGCTGCGACCGGGTCGCTGAACAGCACCACCGCCGAGGGCCCCTTGAGACCCTCCAGCTTGGGCAGGTTGAGATCGGCCAGCGCACGCTCGATGAGCGTGTTCTTGGCAACGATCATCTGCGCGCCCTTCTCGCGGAAGGCGCGGCGCAGCTTCTGCTCCCCGTTGGAAGGCAGGCCCTGATAGTCCACCAGGAAGAACGACCCGTTAGCCCCAGCCAAGGTGTTCTTGAGGCTCTCGAGCAACTCTACGTTGCGCTTGCTCGGCACGTATCCTCCTGACTACGGCTCCTTCTGGAGCCACAGACAGACTCACTCTTTTGGGAATGGGGGGTTCCCAGCCTGTAAACCGCGATGTACGCTTTCCCCCTCAGCGCCTCGGCGAGATATTTAAGGTCCCCTTCCGCCCGGCAGGCGGCGACCCCTCGCTGTCTTGGGCCACCCGGTGGGTGCCAAGGTGGAAGTATAGCCAGGCGCAAAGGGAAAGGCAAGAGGGGGTAAGCTGGCAGCAGTCAGCCCCCGCCAGCATCGAGAGTCGAGGACCAGAGCCTTTGGCCTTTGGCGTCTTGCGTTTTGCGTCTTGCGTCTTGCGTACGACGTAAGACGTACGACCTGCGTTTCGCTATGGGCTATCACCGGCTCAACCGCCCCAGCAGCTTCTTCGGCATCTTGCAGACCATGGTGTAGGCCGGATCGAAGACGTTGCCCAGGTCGTAGCGCACGCACTGGCCCATCAGGAGCGAGGCGTGCTGGGGTTCTATGCCGTAGCCCGTCTCCAGCCAGCGCAGCATCTCGCTGGTGGCGTGCTGCACGCACTGGTCGAGGGGGCGGGCGTTGCCAGCGGTGAAGATGAACTCCTCGTCCTCGCCTCTGGGCCAGAAGATGCGCTGGCCCTTGATGAGCTCGAGCGAGAACTGCACGTCCATGGAGATCTCGATGCCCGTCCCGGCGATCTCCCCGTCGCCCTGCAGAGCGTGGCCGTCACCCAGGAAGAACAGGGCACCCGGCTCGAAGACGGGCAAGTAGACGGTCACGCCCGCGCGAAAGCCCCGGTAGTCCATGTTGCCGCCGTGGGGGCCGGAAGTGGCGGTGGAGATGGCCTGGCCGCCCTCGGGGGCCACGCCGAAGCAGCCCAGCATGGGGTCGAGGGCGAGCTCGAAGCCGTGCAGAGGGCTCGCGGGGTGGTCGAGCCGAGCAGTCCCGGCCTCGGCGTCCACGGCCCAGTTCCAGCGGGCGCTGAAGTCGCCCGACCGGGCTAATTCGGGCACGTGCTCGGGCTCGAGCACGTTGGGCGCCAGCAACACCCCGGACCAGCCCCGGCGACGGTTGGGGGTCAGCCGCTCGAGGCGCACCACCAGGGTATCGCCCGGTTCGGCCCCCTCCACGAAGAAGGGGCCGGTCATGGGGTTGCCGGGGGCCGTCACGCGCTGGTCGTGCTGGTCGAAGCCCCGGGCGTCCACACAGGTGGTGATTACCGTATCTCCGGGAGCGGCCCTCAGAACGGGGGCGTGGGGGCCGAGGGTGGTGTGGTAGTGGGTAGGCTGGAAACGGTGGGTCGCCATGGGATCCAGCATATCGGCTGGTGATCTAAGGCTCTGAGTGCCCAGGCCCGACCCGGTAGCATGACGGCATGTCCTCCGTAGTGGAACCCCAGACTACTCCTAAGTGGATTGGCAAAGCGGTCAAGCGGCTCGAGGACGGCAAGTTCATCAGCGGCAAGGGATCGTACCTCGACGACCTCGCCCTCGAGGGCACCCTGCACGTGGCGCTGGTACGCAGCCTCTACGCCCACGCTCGGATCGTGGGGATAGACACGCGGGAGGCGCTGGAAGTGCCCGGCGTGCTGGCGGTTTACACCTCGGCTGATCTGCCCGAGCTGTACGCGCCGGGCTCGGGTGGACGCGACGCCAAAGTGGTGCAGCATCCCGTGCTGGCCAGGGACTACGTGCGCTACACGGGCCAGCCCGTCGCGGCAGTGGTGGCAACCTCGAGGGCTGCCGCACAGGACGCGCTGCAAATGGTCTACGTGGATTACGAAGCCCTGGATGCGGTGCCCGATCCCCTGCAGGCCGTGCAGGATGGAACGCTGGTTCATCCCGAACTGGGCACCAACCACGCCCTCAAGCGCAGGACCAGCGCCGGGGACGTAGCCGAAGCCTTCGCCAAAGCCCATCGCGTCGTGGGAGCACGGATGGTGCAGCAGCGGGTAGCGCCCACCCCGATGGAGCCGCGCGGCGTGCTGGCGGCCTGGGACGGGATTCGCGAATCGCTCACCATCTGGTCGAGCACCCAGATGCCCCACGACCTCAGAAGCGCCGTAGCCGAGGCGCTGGGCCTGGCCGAGAACCAGGTACGGGCCGTGACTCCGGACGTAGGCGGGGCCTTCGGGGCCAAGATCAACGTCTACCCGGAGGAAATCCTAGCGGCTCACCTGGCACGCACCCTGGCCAGGCCGGTCAAGTGGGTGGAAAGCCGCAGCGAGAGCTTCGTAGCGACCGTCCACGGGCGGGCCCAGGTGGCCGAGTTGGAGATGGCCTTCGACGCGGAGGGCAAAATCCTGGGCCTGCGGGGCCGGGTGGTGGCCGACCTGGGGGCTTACATCCTCGAGACCACCCTGGGCAACGCGCCGGGCACCATCCTGATGCTGCAAGGCCCTTACGAGATCCCGGCCATCGACCTCGAGCTGATCGCGGTCTACACCCACGCCACCCCTACCGGGGCCTACCGGGGGGCTGGGCGGCCCGAGGCCACCTACTACCTCGAGCGCCTGATGGACATGGCCGCCCGCGAGTTGAAGCTCGATCCCGCCGAAATCCGGCTCAGGAACCTGATCAAAGGGCCTTTCCCCTACAAGACCCTGACCGGGGCCAAGTACGACAGCGGGGCCTACCCCGAGACCCTGCGAAAGCTGCTCGAGCTCACCGATTACCCCGCCTTGCGGGCCGAGCAGGCCAGGGCACGGGCCGAGGGCCGGCTGCTGGGCATCGGGCTCACCACCTACGTGGAGATCACCGGTTATGGCTGGGACACCGGCGGGGTGCGCATCAACCCCGATGGCAGCGCTGTGATCTTCACGGGCACCTCGCCCCATGGCCAGGGCGCGGGGACCGGCTTCGCCCAGATCGTGGCCGAGCGGCTAGGCATCCCCCTCGAGCGCATAAGCATCGTCCAGGGCGACACTCTGGCCGTTCCCTACGGCATGGGCACCGCCGGGAGCCGCACGCTGTCGGTGGGGGGCTCGGCCATCCTGAATGCGGCGGAGAAGGTGCGGGCAAAGGTGGTCAGGATCGCCGCCCACCTGCTCGAGGCGGCCCCCGAGGACATCGTCCTCACCGAGGGAGGCTGGGGGGTGCAGGGCACCGACAGGGCGGTGAGCCTCGAGCAGATCGCGCAGGCCGCCTACAACCCGCGCAAGCTGCCTTCCGACCTGGAGCCGGGGCTCGAGGGCCAGGCCACCTTCAACCTCAAGGAGGCCAACTACCCCTTCGGCGCCCACCTGGCCCTGGTCGAGGTGGAGCGGGAGACCGGAGAGGTGCGGGTGCTGCGCTACGTGGCCCTCGACGACGTGGGCGTGGTGGTCAATCCCCTGCTGGTCGAGGGGCAGCAGCAGGGCGGGGTAGCGCAGGGCCTGGGGCAGGCGCTCTACGAGGGCATCAGCTACGACGAGATCGGGTACAACCGCAGCACCAGCTTCCTCGAGTACAACCTCCCCCGCGCCGACCAGGTGGTCCGGGTGGAAGCTCACCGGGGCAACACCCGCTCCCCCACCAATCCCCTGGGTGCCAAGGGCATCGGCGAAGCAGGAGCGATCGGGGCGACCCCCACCATCGTCAATGCGGTGATGGATGCACTGGGGGTGAAACACCTCGACATGCCGCTGACGCCCGAGAAGGTCTGGCGGGCCCTGCGGCAGGGGCAGGGGTAGACTGTCAGTCATGACGAGCCAAGCTGACCTGGTTGCGCTGGATCAAAGCGACCCCCTGGCTCCCAAACGCGAGGAGTTCTCCATCCCCGAGGGCCTGATCTACCTCGACGGCAACTCGCTGGGAGCGCTGCCCAAGGCGGTAGCGCAGCACCTCGAGCGCGTGGTGGAGGAGCAGTGGGGCCGCGACCTGATTACGAGCTGGAATAAGCACGGCTGGATCGACCTCTCGGCCAGGGTGGGGGGCAAAATCGCCCGCCTGATCGGGGCTGATCCCGACGAAGTGATCGCCGCCGACTCCACCAGCATCAACCTCTTCAAGGTGCTGCTGGCCGCGCTCAAGCTGCGACCCGAACGCCGGGTGATCGTCTCCGACATCGACAACTTCCCCACCGATCTCTACATCGCCCAGGGGGTCAACCAGCTTTTGGGACAAAGCCACGAGCTGCGGCTGGTGAAGAAGGAGCAGGTTGAGGCCGCCCTCGATGAACACACGGCGGTGCTGATGCTCACCGAGGTGGACTACCGCAGCGGCTGGCGCTACGACATGGCCGCCCTCACCCGCCTGGCTCAGGCCAAGGGTGCCCTGGTGATCTGGGACCTGGCCCACAGCGCGGGGGCCTTCCCGGTGCGCCTGAACGCCTGTAACGCCGACTTCGCGGTGGGTTGCGGCTACAAGTACCTCAATGGCGGGCCGGGTGCCCCGGCTTTCCTCTTCGTGGCCCGGCGGCACCAGGGCGCGGCGCTTCCCTTCCTCACCGGCTGGATGGGGCACCGCGCACCCTTCGACTTCGACCCTTACTACGCCCCCGCCGAGGGCGTCCACCGCATGAAGGTGGGCACCCCGCCCGTGCTGAGTCTCTCGGCGCTGGACAAGGCCCTGGACGTCTTCGCCGACGTGGATATGAATGAGGTACGGCGCAAGTCGCTGCGCTTAACCGATTTGTTCATCGAGCGAATGGAGCCCCTGTGCCGGCGCTACGGCTTCGAACTCATCACCCCGCTCGAGCACGAGCGCCGGGGCAGCCAAGTGGCCTACGCCCACCCCGAGGGCTACGCCATCATGCAGGCCCTCATCGCCAGCGGCGTGATCGGGGACTTCCGCGCCCCCAACATCCTGCGCTTCGGCTTCACCCCCCTCTATGTGCGCTACCGGGACGTGGCGGAGGCGGTGGAGCGGCTCGAGCAGGTGATGAGCCAGGAACTGTGGAAGGCCGAGCGTTTCCGTGAGCGGGCCAAAGTCACCTGACCTGAGGTTCAAATATGAACAAACCCAATCCTGCCGAAGGCGCCTACACCGACTTCAAGAACAACCTGTCCTATGGCGATTACCTGGCCCTCGACGAGCTACTCTCGATCCAGCGCCCCCTCACCCCAGCCCACGACGAGGTGCTGTTCATCGTGATCCACCAGGTCTCGGAGTTGTGGATGGAGCTCATCATCCACGAACTCTCGAGTGCGATGAAGCTGCTGGAGCAGGGGATCATCGACCCCTCGCTCAAGATGCTCACCCGGGTCTGCCGGGCCCAGGAGCAGATGACCAATGCCTGGGAGGTGCTCAAGACCATGACTCCCAGCGATTACCTCGAGTTCCGCTCCTCCTTCGGCCAGGCCTCGGGCTTTCAGTCCTACCAGTACCGCCTCATCGAATTCCTGCTGGGCAACCGCAACCCCTTCATGATGCGGCCCCACGAGCACCGGCCCGATCACCACGCGCTGCTGCAAAACGCCCTGAACTCCCCCAGCCTCTACGACCTGTCCCTGCGCATCCTGGCCCGGCGAGGTTTCACAATTCCTTCCGAGGTGCTGGAGCGCGATTTCGCCAAGCCCTACGAGCCCAACCCGGCGGTGCTTCAGGTCTGGCTCACCGTCTACCGCAACACCCTCGAGCACTGGGACCTCTACTACCTGGCCGAAAAACTCATCGACGTGGAGGACAACTTCCGCCGCTGGCGCTTCAATCACCTCACCACCGTCGAACGCATGATCGGCTACAAGCGCGGCAGCGGGGGCACCTCGGGCGTGGGTTACTTGAAAAAGGCGCTCGAGGTCGTGCTCTTCCCTGAGCTGTGGCAGGTGCGGACGGAGCTTTAGCAGGCCACGCCACCATCCCCCTTCACCCCGAGCCTGCCCTCCGCCTACACCTCGCCCCCCTATCCCCCGATCAGCACCGTGGGACAACCCGAGAGGATGCTGCCGCCGTGGGCCGTGGTGTCGCCCATGCGGGCGGCGGGCTTGCCCCCGATGAGCACGGTGCTCGAGCCCATGGCTATCGGGGCGCCGCAGGTGGTGAGGTCTCCGACGCAGGCGGCGGGCTGACCCCCGATCAGTACCGTGGGGTTGCCGCCTACGACGAGGTTGGGCACGGCCATGTGGAAGGGCAGAGGGCAGGCGTGCTTGTCGGTCATGCGGGCGGCGGGCTTGGACATGATTCCCCCTAGTTGAGCTTGATGACCCCGCCTTTGACCTCGACCATGGCGCTGCCCTCGAGCTTGAGGTTGGCCTTGGCCACGACCTTGACGTTGGTGCCCTCGAGCTCGAGGTCCTGCTGGGCCTGGACCGTGGCGTTGCCCTGGGCCTTCACCCTGACGTCGCCCCTGACCTCGACGGTGAGGGTGTCCTTCTTGGTGTCAAGGTGGATGCGGTTGCCGTTGCCGTCGTGGATGGTGATGCCGGGCGTGTCGTCTGAGTCGTCGAGGATGACCGTGTGGCCGGTGCGCGAGCGAATGAGGCGCTGCTTGACCTTGCCATTGGCCACGAGCGCCGAGCTCTTCTTAGGAGGCACATCCACCCCGTTCCACAAGCCGCCCAGCACGTAGGGGTGGTTGACGTCGCCGAGTTCGAAGGCCACCAGCACCTCATCGTTGACCTCGGGGAGGAACTCCACGCCCCGTTCCTTGCCGCCCCCCACGCTGAGCACGCGGGCCCAGTCGCTCTCGGCCTCGTCGGAGAGGGCAGGGTACTTGACCTTGACCCTGCCTAAGCCCTTGGGGTCGTCGTTGTTGGTCACGACCCCGACGGAAAGCCCGATGCGGCGGGGGGAGTCCTCAGCGCCCCGCAGCAGGCCGAGGAGGGTGACGGGGTAGTTGGCCGAAACGGTGAAGTGCGTGGTGTAGCGGCTTTTGCCACTGTGCTGGGCATAGGCGTGCAGCGCGGTGGTGACGACGTACTCCCCGGAGAAACGCCGCCCCACGTTGGAAATCCGGATCCTGGCCCCGGCCACGATGGCGGGGTTGCCACCGCAGCTTCCCTCGGCCTGGATGAAGCGCCCAGACTGCTTGTTGGCCGCCGCCTCGGCGAGGAGCTGGGCTTCCTTCTGACTGCGCACCGGGCGGCACTCGACGAGTTGGGAAGCATCGCCGAAAGCCCTGGCCGCCTTCTCACCCCCTTCGCCGCTCTCCCCCACCCTGGGCTTGAACTCGCCCGCCCTGGCCTTGCCGATCACGGCCTCCTTCTTGTCCAGGTCCCAGCCCCGCACCACGACCTCGCTGGGCTGCTCGAGGGTGGTGAGGCGAGGGCGAAACTCGGCCAGGCTCTCGCCCCACTTCAGCTCGAGGCTGGCCTTATCCCCCTGAGGCGGGCCAAAGTGCAGGGTCTTGCCCCGCACGTAGACCACGTAGCCCAGCGCGGCAGCCCGGCGCTGCAGGAAAGCCAGGTTGGTCTCGTTGTCCTGGAACACCCACTCGTAGACCTGGGCGTCGGCCTGCGGCCCCACCTCGACCTGGCTCAGACCCGCCTGCTGTCCGATTTGCCGCACGATGTCGCCATCGGTGACGTTAGCAAAGCGCCGCACGTGGCGACCTCGAGCCAGGCGGTGCAGGCGGTCGAGGGCCCGCACGACGAGACGCGGGCTGGCCCCGGCGTACTCGGGCTCGACTTCGACGACCTCGCCTTCGAAGATGGTTGCCTTGACGCTACCGCTCTGGGAAGTGAGCACGACTTCGGTGCCGGGTTCAAAGAGCTCGGAGTCGGTCCAGCGGAGTGCGGGGTCGTGGATTACGAGGGTAGCCACGTCGGGGAGATGCACGGTGTTCTCGACTGTGGCCTCCCACAGCGCGTTCATCAGCTCGGCCGGGGCGTCCTGGCCCCCCAGGCACACCGCCAGGTCGGAGAGGTGCTCGTGAAGCTTGGACAAGGCTTCTCCCCCCTCAGTCCACTGGGATGATCAGCGGCTGGCCCGCGACCAGGTCGCGCACCTTGGTGAGACCGTTGGCCTCGGCGATGCGCCGCCACTTGCCGGCGTCCCCCAGGGCCTTGTAGGCGATCCAGGCCAGGGTGTCGCCGTCCTTGACCATCCACACCTGCTCACCGCCTTTGCCTGCGGAGCTTGGGTTTTGCATGGGCAGTTCGCTTTCGTTGGTGGCCTGCTCGAGGGTGAGGTCTAAGGTGGCGCGAACGGGCAGGCCGTCGGGCAAGAAGAGGCTGAACTGCTGGGAGATGCTGGTGATGACCCCCACAAAGAAGGTCATCAGGCCCCACTGGAAGCGCACTTTGGGCGGTCGGCCATTCTTGGTGGTGTCGTTGGTGAGGCTCTTGTCTACGAGCATCAGCTTCCAGATGGGGTCGGTGTACTCGCGCACGTCCAGGCTCCTGCGCCGCTCGGGGGGGAGGCCCTGGGTGTCGAAGAAGAGTTGCACCCGCAAGCTGATGGGCTGCCCCCCACCGAACTCGCGGTTGGGCGAATCCTTGGCTCCGTTGGGGCCGGCCGACCACTGGTTGGACTTGGAGAGGCTGAGTTCGTTGGGGTTGAACAAGCACTCGATGCGCTGGTTGGCGTTTTCTCCCTCGAGGGGGATGAGAAAGGCTTTACTCAGGCTCATGAATCACCTCGCTTCAGGCCCCACGGCGGCGCTCGGCGGCCAGGCGGCGCTTGAGGATGCGGTAGACCTGCTGGGCCAGGGCGTCGAGGTCGGGGGCGGGCTGAGGG
>NZ_QWLA01000044.1 GCF_003574095.1 Calidithermus roseus | reverse complement strand
GACCCACCCCCCGCTCCATCCGCCGTCCCCGCGCAGCTGCGGCCAGGTAGCCCGCCGCGGCCACCACCTCCAGGTAGTCCTCTCCCTCGCAGTAGAGCGAGAGGATGGCGGTGGTGGCACGGGTCTCCCGCAGCGCGGCCTCCACCGCGACCTCGTAAACTTCCTGGGCGGTGTGGGCTGGGCGCAGCAGGCCATGGGCCCTGGCGGTGGCCTCCAGGCGCGCGAGCCCCTCGCACTGTTGCAACTCCAGCACGGCCCGCTGGGCATAGGCCAGCAGGATCTCGCGCCGCAGGGCCTCCTCACCCTCGGGCAGCGGGGCGTCGTGCATGGCCACCAGGATGCCCAGCACCCGCCCGCCCATCCCCTGCAGGGGAACGCCCAGGTAGGCCTCGGCCCCCATCTCGGCGGCCAGGCGGTCCTGGGGGAAGAGTGCGGTGATCCCCTGGCGATACTCGCAGAACCGCCCGGCGAAGACGTCGGCGCAGGGGGTGCCCTCGAGGGGGTACTCGAAGGGCTCGCCACCGTGAACCGCCACCGCCAGGGCCCTGTCGGGGGAGAGGAGCCGGTCGAGGAAAGCCCAGCGCACCCCCAGGCTCTCCCCCAGCGCCCGCACCAGGGCCTCGAGGTCACCGGGGGGCACCCTGGCCAGGCGCTCCAGCGCCGCGCGCACCCGGCGCTCGGCCAGGGCCAGGCGGTGGCGCTCGAGGGCCCCCGCGAGCATTCCCCCCAGGCGCTCGGCCAGGGCCACCTCGAAGGGGGCAAAGGCCTTGCCCCGGCTCCCCGGCTCGGCGTAGGCCACCCCGAAGGACCCCACGGGCACCCCCAGGATGCTCTGCACCGCGTAGGCCCGCAAAGCCGCGGCCTCCACGGGGCCCGGCGGGAGGGGCGGCCTCGCGGTGTCCTCCACCACCAGCGGGGCCCGGCGGGTCCAAATCCAGCCAGCCCAGCTTTCCTGCCCCGGATCGAAGCGGGCCTGATTGAAGGACTCGATCTCGCCCCCCACCCCACTCGCCCCCAGGAGCCGCCAGGGCTTCTGTCCCTCGGGGTGGGCCCAGACCGCCGCGCGCCCGCCGCCCACCGCCTGGGCCAGGAGCCGGGCGAAGCCCTGAGCCAGCGCCTCGGGGTCGTCCTCCTGCGCCACCAGCAGAGCTCCCTCCAGCAGCAGGCGGGCCTCCAGGTCGTGGCGGGCGCGCTCGAGGGCGGTGGACCCGGCCTGGGCCAGCGCCTCCACCCAGCGGGCTTCCTGGGGGGTGTAGGGAGAAGCGCTCCGGGCCGCAATCAGCACCCCCAGCGCTTCCCCGTGCGGGCCCGGGAGGCGAGCGACGACCTCACTCCCGCTGGGGCGGGCGCGGCTTCCGGGCGGAGTGTAAATCCGTGGATCGCTGGCCACATCGGCCACTACCTGGGTCCCCTCCCGCAAGGCCACCCAGGAAATACCCCGGTCGGGAGGTAGTCGCTGACCCACGGTCTCAGCCAGCACCCCGCTCGCGGCAACCACCCGCAGGACGCCGCCCTCGAGCAGAAGCACCGCGGCCCACTCCGCCTGCACCAGCTCCGGGGCCAGCTCCACCAACAGCCGGGCGACCTCCTCGGGACTGCGGGCCTCGCCCAAGACCTCCAACGCCCGCAGCAGCACCTCCCGCTCCTTGGCCCGCTGGAGCAGGGTCTCCCGGTCCAGCTCGCGCAACAGGGCCAGGGAAAGCTGAACCGCGAAGGCCCGGGCCGGCGGAAGGGTAGCGTGGGGCTCGCTCAGGCCGTAAAGCCCCAGGAAGCCCAGCGTGGAGCCGTCCGACTTGAGGGGCAGCACCAGGGCGTTTCCCAGCGGGACCAGCGCCAGCAGCCAGGGCGCTACCCCCTCGCCGGGGATCTCCGCCAGCACCACCGGCTCGCCACTGCGCCAGGCCTGGGCGTGGGGACTCTCCTCCAGCGGTACACTCTGGCCCACAAAGGGCTCTACCTCTGGCCCCGCTGCCGCGACCAGGCGGCGGTGGAAGCCCTCCGCCAGGGAGACCGTCACGGCCTTCGCCCCCAGCAATTGGCGGGCTTCCTCTGCGCCGATGTGGGCTATCTCGGTCAGACCCTTCCCCTCCAGCATGGCCCGGTCCAGGCGGTACAGGGCCTCGAGCAGGGACTGGCGGCGCTCCAGCTCAGCCTCGGCGTGGGCGCGCTGGAGGATCAGGCTGAACAGGGGCAGCACCTCCTCCAGGGCCGCGACCCCCTCGGCCGGAATCGCCTCGGCGAAGAGCAAGCCCAGCGTGCCCAGCAGGGTCCCTTCGCCGCGCAGGGGGGCCAGGACCAGGCCCCGGTAGCCCAGCTCAGCCCAATGCCTGCTGGCCGGGCCGGTGGCCTCCTCGGGCAGGCGGTAGGCCAGCACCCGCCCGGTGTTCAGCGCTTCGGCCTCCTGCAGGGTGAGGCGGGCCTCCTCCAGCGGCTCCACACCCACCGCCGCCCGCAGCCCCAGGCCATTCTCCCGTAGCCGCAGCCAGGCCCCCTGGGCCCCCAGCGCCGCGGTCAGGGCGCTCAGGCCCCGCTGGGCCAGGGTCTGGGGGTCACTCCCCGAGGCCAGGGAGCGGCTTAGGCTGCCCAGAAGTCTGCTGATCGTGCGCGGCCCCATTTCCCCTCCAAACTATAGACTCCCCGCAACATTCGGGAGCCAGAATTCGAACAAATGTCTTGAGAGGAGTGTGCTGATCATACTTTCCCCGCCCACCATAGGTAGCCGCGGGGATGGGCGGCGAGCCCATCCCCCTGCACCCGAGCGCGGACGTGGAAGGGCGAGAGGGGGCCCCACCCTCCAAAGCTTCTCTAGTGGAAAAGCCCGCAGCGCCAAGCGTATTCATTGGGGATCATCTGGCTTCTGTCACCGAAGCGGAACAGGCCCTGCCCGTAGTCCTGCCAGCCGGGGCCTGGGCTGCCCGTGCGGGCGAAGCTGACCCAGGCGCGCTGCAGCTCTTCGCTGTAGAGCTGGCCCTTCTCGAGCGCCTCCTGGGTGAAAAACAGCATCAGTGCGGGCCAGGAGTTATGGGTGCCGAACAGCAGGGGCATGTCGATGCCGTGGAAGCTGCCCAGCACGCTCAAAAAGGGGCTCTGGAAGGTTTGCAGGTAGGCGTAGGTGGGGGCGTGGGGGGCCTGGGCGCGGGCGGCCTCGAGGCTGAGGCACAGCAGGTAGCGGTCGGTCTGGAAGTAGCCCCAGGCCTCGTTGGGCCAGTCGTAGAGCGAGCGGTAGAGCGCGGTGAATTGCTGGCCCTTGCCCGCAAAAGCCTCCTCGGCCCGCCGGGTGAACTCCTCCCAGCTACCCGGCCCCCCCACCACCTCGCCCCAGCTCTCCTGGAAGGTGCCCCCGGCGATCAGGGGAATTCCGGCGGCATCGCCGTCCTGAAGGGCCTGGAGCGGGGTCTTGCTGAGGTAGACCCCGTCGAGGTGGGGTTTCCAGGGGGTTTTCATGAAGCCGCCCTCCTCGAGCTTCCTCAGGCCCTCGAGCACCACCCCGGAGGTGGGGAAGAGGCGCTCGAGCGGCAGGGCCCGCAGGCAGGCCAAATCCGCGCCGGGGCAGCCCATCAGCGCGGCCCACCGGCCCACGAACTCCCGGTCTTGCTCGAGGGTGCGCACGTACTCACAGCCGCCCGACATCACAATGGCCTTGTGGAAAAGCCCCCTGGCCCTGGGGCTGGCCATCAGCGTGCACACCGACATGCCCCCAGCCGAGTGCCCGAAGACCGTGACGTTACCCGCGTCACCGCCGAAGGCGTGGATGTTGCGCTGCACCCAGCGCAGGGCCTCGAGCTGGTCCATCAGCCCGTAGTTGCCCACCGCTCCTTCGGGGGACTCGGCCTTGAGGCTCTCGAGCGCCAGCCAGCCCAGCGGCCCCAGGCGATAGTTGATGCCCACCACCACCACGCCCCGTGATGCGAGTTGGGTCCCGTCGTAGACCGGCTCGGCCCAGCTTCCCCCCGTGAAGCTGCCGCCGTGAATCCACACCATCACCGGCCAGCCCCCGGGCGGCGGGGAGCCCAGCGGCATCCACACCCCCAGGTTCAGGCAGTCCTCGCTCTTGGGCGGGAGATAGCCCCCGAGGTCGGTGGTGAGCGAGCGCCGCTGCGGGCAGGCGGTGGTGGGGGCCGTAGCCTGGAAGACCCCTTCCAGCCGCTCCACGGGCACCGGAGCCTTCCAGCGCTCGGCGCGGGCGTAGGGAATGCCCAGGAAATACGCCACCTGCGCCTGGGTGTTGACGCCCCCGCGCACGGTGCCCTGGGGGGCGAAGACATAGGCGCTTTCCGCGAGCGCGAAGCTGAGCAGAGCCAGGAGGACGAGTGAGCGCGCCATGGAGTTCAGTCTGGCGCAGACCGGAGGGAAAATCCGTGATCAGCTTTGGAATTTCTCGAGCCAGACCTTGGTTTGGGGAAAGGGAATCTCGATGTTCTCCTGGTCGAAGCGTATCTTGATGCGCCGGCGGAACTCGCGCCCGACGGCCCACTGCTCCTTGGGCTTGGTGCTCAGCAGCACCCGGATGACGACACCCGATTCGCCCAGTCGCTCCACCCCCAGCACCTCCGGGGCCTGGGTGAACTTCTCCTGCCACTGGGGATCGTTGAACAGGCGCTCGGCCTCGTCACGGATGACTTCCAGGGCCCGGTCCACGTCCTCGTCGTAGGCGACGGAGATGTCCTCCACGCTGCGGGCCCAGTCCCGGCTCATCACCGTCACCTGGGTCACCTGGGAGTTGGGGATGAAGTGGACCCGGCCCTGCAAATCGCGCAGCACCGTCAGGCGCAGGTTGAAGCGCTCTACCCCACCGCTCACCTGACCGATGCTCACCACATCGCCCACGCCGTACTGGTCCTCCAGAAGGATGAAGAAGCCATTGAGGACGTCGCGAATGAGGTTCTGGGCGGCGAAGGAAACCGCCAGCCCCACCACGCCCGCTCCGGCCAGCAGCGCGGTGACGTTGAAGCCCAGGTTGGAGAGGAAGAACAGCCCGCCCAGGAGGATCACCACCGACTTCAGGACCGCCTCGAGGACGCCCTTGAGGGTCTGGGAGCGTACCTGCTGGCGGGTGAACTCCTCGGAAGTGGGCACGGGGAGCCGCCCGAGCAGGCGCGAGACGGTGCGGTAGGCCAGGAAGGAGAAGGCCAGGATCAGAAGCCCCGAGGCTCCCTTGCTGCCCAGCCAGGCCACGAACTGCTCCCCCCAGCTGCGGAAGGGCTCGAGCGCCAGTCCCTGCACCAGCACGATCACCGAGAAGGCGGCTATCCCTACCAGGACCCACCAGACCCTACCCAGCCAACGCCAGTAGCGGTCGTCCTGTTCACTGGGGGTCAGGCTCCCTGCCCAGCGCAGCAGGCTGCCTCCTAAGCGCGCAGCCCAAAAAGCCAGAACCACCACCAGCAGGCTCAGGAACCAGCGCCACCAAGGGGCACCCGTGAGTTCAGCGAGCAATCCGGGAACGCCGATATCCTCCATAGATCGGCAGTATACCGACTCACCCGACGACCAATTGGGCGATGCCGCTGCGGATGCGCTCGACCAGACCCGCTTCCACCGCGCTCCTGGCTTTGCGTAGTGCGCTGTGCACTGCGCGGGCATTGGCCGAGCCGTGCCCGATGAACACCGCGCCCTCCACGCCCAGCAAAGGCATGGCCCCGTACTCGGCGGGGTCCATCTTGGCCCGCAGTCCCTGCAAGGAGCCCCGCACCAGCAGCGCCCCCAGCTTGCTCAGCAAGGAGCCGGTCAGCGCCTCGCGCACCCACTTGAGAATGGTGCGGGCTTCGCCCTCGGAGAGCTTGAGCACCACGTTGCCGGTGAAGCCGTCGGTGACGACGACGTCGCTGGTGCCCTTGAAGATGTCGCGGCCTTCGACGTTGCCCACGAAGCGGATGCCGGGGGCGGCCTTGAGCAAAGGGAAGGTCTCGAGCCTGAGCTGGTCGCCCTTCTCATCCTCCTCCCCGATGTTGAGCAGGCCCACCGTGGGCTCAGCCACCCCGTTGGCCCTGGCGTAGGCCGTGGCCATCACCGCGAACTGCACCAAAAAGCTGGGACGACAGTCGGCGTTGGCCCCGCCATCGGCCAGGAAGACCTTGCCCTTCTCGCTGGGCATCTCCACCAGCAGCGTGGGCCGCTCCACCCCCTTGATGCGCCCCAGGGTGAACAGCGCCGAGGCCAGCGTGGCCCCGGTGTGGCCCATCGCCACCACCGCGCTGGCCTCCCCGGCCTTGAGCAACTGCATGCAGACGTTGATGGAGGCTTCCTTGCGCTTGCGCACGTCGGTGGCGTGGTCCTCCATGCGGATGAAGTCCGGGGTGTCCACGATGGGCAGGGTGGCCGAGTGCCGGGCGAGTTCGGCCTCGAGCGCGGCCTTCTGCCCCACCAGCACCACGGGAACACCTTCCTTCGCGGCCATCACTGCCCCGGCCACGGTCTCCCTGGGCGCGTAGTCGCCGCCCATGGCGTCGAGTGCGATTGGCTTCATGAGGGGATTGTATCGGGTTTGATGCTGGCTTTGGATGACGCCTCGGCTCGCAAAATCCCTAAAGAAGACTAGGCTTTCCTCAACCACACCAGATACCCCACCGCCAGCGTCCTGAGCACGATGGAAGCTGCGATGGGAAGGTGATAGGGGCTGGGGCCCAGGTGCAGGCTACCCAGCGCTCCGCCCAGGGCTGAGCCCAGCATTCCGCACACCCCCACCACGATGCCGAACACCGCCAGGTATGCACCCCGGTGGACGGCGGGGGCTTGTTGCAGGGCCACGTTGGTCTGGGCGGCCCCCAAACCGCTCCAGCACAGCGCGTCGGCCACAGCGGCGAGCCAGATGGGAAAGGTGTGTCCCGGCCCTCCCAACAACCACAGCCCCGGCAGCACGATGGAGCCCACCAGCCCGGTCCAGACCAGCACTATTCCGTGCCCGTAGCGGTCGGCGAAGCGGCCCCACAGCGGGCCGAACAGCAGGCCGCAGGAGGCCGAGATTACCGTCCACAGGCCCACTTCGGTGAAGTTGAGCCTGGCGTACTGCAGGAAGTAGGGAAAGGCGAAAGGGCCTCCCACCATCACCGCCATCCACCAGAAACCGATGAAGCCCAGAAACCCCAGGAAAACCCGGTCGCTCAGGGCCGTGCGAAGCGAGCCGGAGGCGCTCGAGCTCTCGTGGGGCGGTTCGTGCTGCCAACGCAACACCTGCGAGGCCATGATCCCAAGCAGCACCCCCAGCCCCAGCACGATCAGGAAGCCCCAGGGATCGGGCATGGCGTCGATGAAAGCCCCCGCGCTGAAGTTGCCCACCGTGCCCACCAGCCCCAGTACCGCGTTGCGGAAGCCGAAGTAGCGCCCGCGCTCCCTGGGCGGCACCAGGTCGGCCATCCAGCTCGTCCACAGCACATTGACCGGAGCAACCACCAACTGGCTCAGCGCCGCGATGAGCAAAAAGGCGGGGATGCGCAGGGACTCGGGCAGCAGGGGCACCAGCAGCACCAGGGCGAAGAGGGCCCGCCCCCAACCGGCGAGCAAGATGGTGTAGGGTTTGCGCTGGCCCTTGAACATCAGGGCGAAGGGCGCGGCCAGCTGGCTGAGCAAGGGGATGGCTCCCAGCACGGCCAGGGCGGCGGGGCTGGCTCCGAGCCACAGGGCGTAGCCGGTGACCACCACCCCGGTGCTCCAGTTGATGAACAAAATCGCCAGCGTGCCCTCCCAGACCGAGAGGCGCAGCGAGCGCAGGGGTTCTTGGTTTCCGAGTCGGAGCATGGCGGGGGTGGACGCAAAAAAAGTGGACTTTCGCAGTCCACTCAACAGTCTTACATCCTTGGGCTAGATCTCCAAGATCACCCGTCCGGTGGATGAAGCTTGCTTCAAGGCCCTCAGGGGAGCTTCCCCGTGCTTGAGCAGGTACATCAGGAAGGGATAGACCCGCTCCTGGGGCACGCCGCCGGGGGTGAGGTGCAGCCGCAGCCGCTCGAACTGGCTGCGAGCGATGCCCTCGCGGCGCAGCTCGGTTTGCAGCACGATGTGCCTGAGCCGCTCGAGTTCGTGAGCGATGCGCACCTGGGCACGGTGGGTGGGGCGCTGGAGGGGGGCTTCGAGGAGGTGGGGCCTCAGCCGCTCGAACTCGGCCTGGATGCGGCCCAGGGCTTGCTCGATGGCGGCCACGCGGGTGTCGTCCTTGGCCAGGACTTCCAGGAAATGCGTCTCGGGGTCGTCCTGGAAAGCCCAGGCATCGAGGCCGTACTTCTCCAGGATGCGCCTGGCGGGAGGCTCGAGCACCACTGCGCTCAGGCGCCGGACCACAGCGGGGGGCTCGAGGCCGTGCAGCCGGTAGACCCCACCCAGCTCGGCCACGTACTTCATCTCGCCCGGCCCCACCACGAAGGCGGCGGTGGGCAGCACCACGTCCTGGAGCACCGGGCGCAGCCCGGCGGCGGGGGTCAGGCGGGAGGGGTCGTGCTCCAGCAGGGCCTCGAGGTCGGCGCGGCTGTAACATTGCTGCCCGTCGTCGAAGTGGCCCTCGCGGTAGCGCAGCAGGCGGCGCTGGCCGTCCTCGCCCTCGAGAAACAAGTTGGTAGCGGCCTCGCCCCGCCCCAGCACCGGGTGCAGCCCCTGCGCGCGCATGGCCTCAGCAGCTTGGTTGATGGCCTGGGAGGAAGCCAGCGGATCACTCAGCTCCCGCCGCAGGGCCCCGGCGAACAAGGGCGCCAGCTCGGGAGCCATGGGGTCTAGCGGCACCAGTCCCTCGTAGCCCAGGAACTCCAGCATCAGCCGCGCGAAGACCTCGGCATAGGTCCAGTCCCCCTTGAGGGCCACGCAGACGCGCCGCCGCACCGAGGTTACCCCCTCGAGGCGCTCGAGCAGCTCGCACACGGCGGCGACATGAGGCGCGAAAGGAATGCGTCCGGCGGGGCGGGCGAGGGGCAGCTCGAGGCTTAGTGTATGCACCTGCTCGTCGAAGTCGAGCACCTGCACGCTGCGCACCTCGTCGGTGTCGTGGTCCTGCGAGGCCACCCAGAACACGGCTACCACCGGTCGGTCGGGGTGGTCGTGCTCCTTGGCGAGGGCCAGGGCGGTGTGAGCCTTGTAAAACGTGAAGCTGGGGCCGGTGAGCAGCCCGGCCTGCTGCCCGGTCACGATGGCACGGCTGTTGGGGTGGGCCAGCCTGCGGGCGGCCTCGAGTGCTTCGCGCGGAGCCCCCAGCCGCTTCAGGTAAGCCAGCAGCCCCGCCGAGAGCGCTTGTCGATCTGCTACGCGGGGCTGCTCCAGCAGGCGCGGCAAATCGACCAGGCCGTAGGGGAGAAACTGCGCGACCTCGGACATGCGGCAACTAAGCTACCCTACCCGTGCGGCCCAGATTGAGGAATGGGGCATTATTGAAGCGGAGCGCCGAAGGCAAGATGGGCGTTTGAGATCACCTCGAGATCTCCTGCAAAGCCTGCGGCTTGAGCACCAGGATGCGACGGTAACCCAGCTCGAGCACGTCCTCCAGGGCCAAGTCGGCCAGCACCTTGCTCACCGTCTCGCGGGTCGAGCCGATGATGTGGGCCAAATCCTGGTGGGTGAGCACGATCTCCAGCCCCTCCTCGCCCTTTTGCATGACCTCGAGCAGCGTCTTGGCCAGGCGTGGCAGCACCTCCTTGAAGCGCAGGTCACGCAGGCGGTCCTCGGCCCGGCGCAGGCGGCGAATCAGCATGACCAGGAGGGCTCGCTGGGTGTCGGGGAAGCGGCTGGAGACGCGCGCGAGGTCCTCGCGCGCGGCGGTGAGCAGTTCGCAGTCCACCAGAGGCTCGGCGAATACCCCGTACTTGTGCCCGGTGAACAGCGCCGCCTCGCCGAAAATCTCTCCCTGCCCCACCACGGTGAGGGTGATCTCCTCCTCCTTGCCTCCGAGCTGAAACAGCCGGACCCAGCCCTCCTTGACGTAGTACAGGGTCGTCGCCTCGTCCTCGGGGTAGCACAAGTAGCCACCCCTGCGGGCGGTGTAGGGATGGAAGATCTGCTCGAGTTCGGCACGGGCCTCGTCGCTGATGCCCGCTAGCTCCGGAATCATACGTCTTTACTTTATCGGCTTTGTCACAATTTGGTACGGGGTGCGGGGATACAAAAGCCCACCCTGGGGTGGGCTTTCAGCGTCTGGGCCGTTATTCATGCTGACCTCCAAGTGTAGGATAACAGAGAGGATCAGCCGGGCGATATCAGCAGCGGAATTTCTGCCTCAGGAATGCTTAAATCAGGAAAGCTGGCTGGGGTTGTCTAGGCAGCAACCCCCGCTCCTCCGCCCGCTTGAACAGTTCGTTTACCGCCCGCTCACCCTCCTCCCCCACGTCCAGCGAGAACTCGTTGACGTAGGTGCGGATGTGGGCCCAGATCACCTCGTCCTCCATCTCGAGCGCGTGCTGCTTGATGTAGGCCACCGTTTCCTCGGGGTGGGCGTGGGCGTACTCGAGGCTCTCCCGCACGGCGCGGTCGAGGGCGCGAATGGTGGGCTCGCCCAGGTCGCGCCGGGCCAGGATTGCGCCCAGGGGGAGGGGCAGGCCGGTCTCGCCCTCCCACCACTCGCCCAGGTCGAACACCTTGACCAGTCCGTAGCGAGGGTAGGTGAAGCGCGACTCGTGGATGATGAGGCCGGCGTCCACCTCGCCCGCCTGCACGGCGGGCATGATGCGGTCGTAGCGCATCTCGAGGGGGATGAAGCCCTCGTCCCGCAAGCTCAGCAGCAGGAAGGCCGTGGTGTGGCGCCCGGGAATGGCGATGCGTTTGCCCCGCAGGTTGTCCAGCGGGTTCCTGGCCACCAGCAATGGTCCTACCCCCCGCCCCAGCGCCCCACCCGAGCGCAAGGCCACGTAGTGCTCGCGCAGGCGTCCGTAAGCGGCATAGCTGATCTTGGTCAGGGGCAGCCTGCCTTCCATGGCCCAGACGTTGAGGGTTTCGACGTCCTCCAGCACCTCCGTCACAGGGGCGGGCGTAGCGATTTTGCCGTGGGAGAGGGCATAGAAGATGAAGGTGTCGTTGGGGCAAAAAGAGTAGCCGAGTTGCATCAGCGCTATCCTACGCAGCCCGGCCCCTCACGGGTATGGTCTCAGTTCACTTTGCCCTTCGCCGAAGGCGGTTTACAAGGCCGTTGAGGTTGGGGGTGGGGGACAGGGTGATGAAGAACTGCGGGGTCGCCAGGAGGCTAACCCTTATTGCCGGGCTCGAGCTTTTCCTCCTTGCTCCGCCGGAGGCCCAGGGCTTTGAGCAGCACTCCCACCGCACTCTCATAGCCGACCCAGCCCAGCAGGGCCCCGATCGCCACCGTGGCCTCGGGGGAGAGCTCGAGCCACTCCGCCATCAGCATCGCGCCGAAGAGGCCCCAGAAGGCGCTCGAGGCCACCCGCGCCACCTTGCGCCAGTGCCCGCGCGCCCCGTCTAACCCGGCCCGCAGCAGGGCGCTGATAGCGGCCACCAGACCACTCCAAGCGTAAACTGTCCAGTCCTGTTCGATCATGTTTGCGCACCTCTTCTGCTCCAGCCGGTCTCCCCGGTGATTATGTTCATGACGTAATATAGAATCAGGTTCAGTTTACTGGTGAACTCGTGATTAGTCAATATGACTTGAATGAAGATGAATAATGAAGCAAAATGACTAGAGACTGGAGGCAGACATGTCCGTTCCCGATTGGGCCACAGCCATTCGCAAGCGCCGTGAAGCGCTGGGAAAATCGCAGGGCCGGCTGGCCCGTGAGTTGCAGGGCCGGCTCAACCAGACCGAGATCAGCCGCCTCGAGCGGGGCCTGGTTCACCCCACGCGTTCGCTGGGGGCCATCAAGCTCGAGGCTTTATTGCAGGGTCTGGAGTGGACTCCGGCGGATTTCACCCGCCAGACGGGGCTGGAGTACCCTGGCCTCGGCCTGCAAGCTCTGGGAACCCTCCCCTACCGTCCCCACCTGCGGGTTCCCCTTCTGGGCGAGGTCGCAGCCGGGATGCACCCGGTGGAGGTGCTGGGGGAGCGGGAAGAATATCTGATGGTAGACGAGGAATTCCTGCCCAAGGGCACCCGCAAGGATCGGCTATTTGCCCTGCGGGTGGTGGGCGACTCGATGATCTCCGACGAACTCGTGGGCATTCCCCCCGGCTCGGTGGTGCTGGCCGAAGCCGACCGCCTACCCGCCCCCGGCGAGATCGTGGTGGTGTGGGTGCGTTGCCCCAAGGTGGGCTTCGAGGGCGGAGTGATCAAGGTCTGGAGCGAGGGCGACGACGGACAGGTGCTCAAGTCGCTCAACCCCAGAGGGCCGGTCTTCCGGCTCTTCGATTGCGATGAAGTGCGGGTACAGGGCGTTTTTCGCCTGGTGATGACCCCGCCCAGCGCGTTGCGGCGACGGTAGGGACCGCCCGCTTCAGTCCTGAGCTGCGCTCTTCACCAAGGGCACCGACGATTCGATAGCCTAAGCCTCGCCCCCCGCAGCCATAAGGAGGTTGCTCGATATCGGCCCATCCGTGCGCCACAATAAGAACATGATCGACGTGAAGCAGGCCGTGCAGATCGCCAACGACTACATCCAGAGCCTTTTTACTGAGCGGCAGATCCCCGAACTGCGCCTGGAGGAGGTGGAGCTGAGCCAGGACGGGAGCTTCTGGGAAGTGACGCTGAGCTTCGTGGTGCGCGAGCCCACCGCCTACTTGAGCCTGGGCGACGCGGCGCGCACACGGGAGTACAAGGTGTTTCGCATCAACGCCGAGACCGGGCAGGTGCAGAGCATGAAGATTCGGAAGGTTTGATCAAGGCACCGCCACCCGTAGCGCGCCGGGGTGAATGCGCACCTCGTAGGTGCTCTGGGCCTGCAACAACTCCCCGTCGGCGTGGGCGGGGGTCGCGCGGTCGTAGCGCACGGTGAAGCTTCTCCCGCTGAACTCGTGAACGCGGGGATGTCCTAGGTGCTTTCCGGCCAGCAGGCGGGGCAGGATGCCCAGGACCCCGATTTTGGAGAACTCGCCCGCTACCAGCACGCTCAGGAGCCCGTCGTGAGGGGAGGCTCCGGGCGTGATGGGGATGCCCCCGCCGTAGGTGCGGGCGTTCATCAGGGCCGAGAGCAGGGCCGGGCCCTGGAAGAGCACCTTGCCCTCGGCCTCGAGCACCAGCTCCGGTAGCTTCAGCTCGCGCAGCACGGCGAAGAGGGAGTAGAGGTAGCGGGGCATTCCGCGCAGGAAGGTGGGGGCCGAGAGGGCCTTGTGGGCCACTTGCGCGTCGAAGCCGATACCCACGCTGGCTCCGAAGGCTTCGCCGTTGACCTCGCCTAAGTCGAAAGCCTGGGTCTTATCGCCCAGGGCCACCTTCAGGCTGCGCTCGAGGCTCAGCTCGTGCAGCCCGGCCATGCGAGCGAAGTCGTTGCCGCTGCCGATGGGCACTACCCCCAGGCTCCTGTCGCTGTGGGCGATGCCCCGAATGACTTCATGCACCGTGCCGTCCCCACCCACCGCCACCACCCGGCTTCCGACGGGGGCCTCCCGGGCCAGGAACACCCCTTCGCCGGGGGCTTGGGTGTGCAGCAGCTTCAGCGGCTTTTCACCGGCTGCCCTGCGCAGGGCGGCCTCGAGCTGGGGGGCCATGCGTCCCACCCGCCCCCGACCGGCGGCAGGATTGAGGATGACGGTGATGGAGGAGGGAGTCATGGGGTTGTGGCTGCATTGTATCGCCTGGAAGCCGCTGCGCAAGGGCTTTTGCGTTGGCGGGACAAGGGGCTCTAACGGGAGCGGGGCGGCCCGGTGCTACACTGGTTTCATGATCCGTCCGGTTGCGCGAAAGGATATGCCTCAGATCCTCGAGCTGCTGCGCTGGATGGACGAGGACCCATCCAGGCGTGTGCTGGCTCCCGAGGCGCGGCAAGAGGAAGTGCTCTCCTGGGAAATCCTGGGGATGTCCGGTGACGGCGACACGGCCTGGGTGCTCGACGGGGGCGACAAAGTACAGGGCTACCTGGCGCTGCATCCCCTCGATGACGAGATGGCCCTGGAAGGCCCGCTGCTGCTCAAGCCCGACGATGGCCTGCTCAAAGCCGCCATTGCCGAGGCCAAGAGGCGGGGTTGCCGCACCCTGCTGGCCTTCCCCGACGAGGCCAACAAACCCCTGCGGGCCATGCTCGAGGCGGCGGGCTTCGCCCCTCAGCACACCACCTACTTCTACAGCATCGGTCCCACCAACCTCTCCTATCCGCCACCCAAGGGCGTGAAGATCGTCCTGGCCGAACCCGTGAACCCCGAGCACTACCGCGAGGTTTACAGGAAGTGCGAGGACGGCTGGAGCCAGCGCCTGGGTTGGGAGGACGACGAACTCGAGGCCTACTTCGCCGATCCCGACGTCAGCTTGTTCATGGCCTACGAGGGCGACAAGCCCGTGGGGATCGTGGAGCTCGAGATGGACGAGGACGAGGCCGAAATCGCCTACATCGGCACCATCCCCGAGGCCAGGGGAAAGGGGATTGGCCGGGCCATGCTGGGCCTGGCGGCGAGCGAGGCCTTCAAGCACGGAGCCAAGCTGCTGCGGGTGCGGGCCCACGACCACGAGAAGGCTGCCCAGGAGCTATACCGCAGCCTGGGCTTCACCCTGGAGGAAGTGGTCGTGACCTACGCGCTGGACCTGGAGTAAAGGGGTCGAGGGTCGTCGGACGCTGAACGCGGGTCGTACGTCGTACGTTGTACGCAAAACGCAAGAGGCCTTGTCACCCCCCTGCCAGCGGGGAAGGCCGGGGTGGGGTGAACCACGAGCCACTAGTCTCCTGCTGATGGCTGACGGCTGATAGCTGATGGCTCTTACCCCACCCGCTCTGCCACGAAGCGCCTCGAGGGGTTGACGTACTCCTCTTGCGCGGCCACGAGCTGGATTTCCCGCGTGCCGCACCGGTGGGTGAGCTCGAGCAAGTTGTACAGCGCCGACACACTGTTTTCCAGGCTCACCGCCACGTCTTGGGTCTTGAGGTAGTTGCCCAAGAACAGCGCGGCGATGGCGTCGCCGGTGCCGTTGCGGGGGGGCTCGAGGGGGATCATGGGGGTTCGGACCACCCAGGCCCCACCCTCGGCCACGACCAGGGTCTCGATGTGGCCGTCGGGGGCGTCCTCGCGCAGCAGACTGGTCACCAGCACGATGCGCGGCCCCTGTGGGTGGATTTGCTCGCGCAAGGTGCCGGCGGCCTCGAGCACCTCACCCAGGGTTCTGGCCCTATGGCCGGTGAGCAGCTCGAGTTCGAACTGGTTGGGGGTGACGATGTCGGCCTGGGGCACCACCTGCGAGCGCATGACCTCGGGGACTTCGGGCCGCACGAAGACCCCGCGCCCCACGTCACCCATCACCGGGTCGCAACAGTACAGCGCTTTGGGGTTGGCCTCCCGCACCCGACCCAGCGCCCAGAGGATGGCCTCGGCAGTCGCACCGGAGCCTATGTAGCCCGAGAGCACCGCGTCGCAGGCCTCGAGCGCCCCCCGCTCGGCGATGCCCTGCACGACCTCGGTGAGGTGTTCGGGCGAGAAGACGCTGCCCTTCCACTGGCCGTAGCCGGTGTGGTTGGAGAATTGCACGGTGTGGACGGCCCATACCTCGAAGCCCATGCGCTGCAGGGGAAACACCGCCGCGGCGTTGCCCACGTGGCCGTAGGAGACCCACGACTGGATCGAGAGGATGTTGAGCGGTCTGTGCATGCGCTCGATCATAGCGAGCGGCTCCGGTAGCTCGACAGCGAGAAGGCCAACCAGCTCACCACCCCGGCCAACGCCGCCGCCAGCAGGAAGCTGCTGCGGACGCCGCCTACCTCGGCCACGCTGCCCAGCAGCAGCGGGCCCACCAGGCCCCCCAGGGTGCTCATGGTGGAAACGCTGGCGATGGCGCTGGCTGCCGAGAGCCCAGGGGTGCCGGAGGCCGCGGCGAACATCATAGGAAACAGCGTGGCCATGCCCCAGCCCATGCAGGCCATGCCCAGCAACGCGCCCTCGACGCTCTGGCTGAGCACCCCGATCCCCAGGCCCAGGCCCCCGAACAGCGCCCCATAGCGCACCACTTTGACCGCGCCAAAGCGGGCGACCAGCCAGTCCCCGCTCAGGCGGCCCAGCATCATCACGCTCTGGTGCACGGCGAAGCCCAACGCCGCGATCCACTCGGGAGCCCCCAGGCTGCGCAGATAGACCCCGCTCCACCCCGCAATCGAGCCGTCGCTGATGGCGGTGCAAAAGCCCATCAGCCCCAGGAAGAGCAGTGGCCCCTGCGGCAGCGCGAAGACCCGGCGGATGGGCGGGACCGGGGTCTCGAGCAGCCAGCGCCATCCCACGCCCACCATCAGCGCGCCCGCCAGCCCCACCAGCGCGAAGTGCAGCCAGGGCTCGAGCCCCAACCCCGCCAGCCCCGCCCCCGAGAGCGCTCCCAGCAGCGCCCCCAGGCTCCACATGGCGTGGAAGGAGGAGAAGATGGGCCGCCCGTAGCGGGCCTCGAGGGCGGTGGCTTGGGCGTTGATGGCGATGTTGAAGTAGCTCATCAGCAGGCCGTAGATCGCCAGCCCTACGAACAGCAACACGGCGCTGGGCATCAGCGCCAGCGACACCAGCCCCACCAGCGAGGCCAGGGCCGCGTACCGCGCCGCCATGCGGCTGCCATAGCGGTCCACCAGGCCCCCGCTGGTGATGCTCCCGGCCAGCGACCCCGCCATGTTGCCCATGAGGATGGTGCCCAGCACCACCGCCTCCAGGCCGAGCCCCTCCGACACCGCCGGAATGCGGGTCACCCAGGAAGCGGCGATGAAGCCGTGCAACAAAAACAGGCTCGAGATCGCCCCTCGAGCCCGCACCAAGCCGGAATTCACCACCACGTAAGTATAAAACCTCAGGCAGGCCCCGGCTCGAGTTGCCGCAGGGCCACTCAGATTAGGCTTAGACTTTGCGAGGCTTATGACTGTAACCTGTAGGAGTGCTCACGTGGCGCGATGCTCTGGATATTCTCGCGGTTGCTACGGTGTTTTATTACCTGTACGTTCTGATCGCGGAATCGCGGGCGCTCAACCTGGTGCGGGGCTTGCTGGTGTACTTGCTGGTGTGGTTCATTTCAACCCGCCTGGGCCTTAATGGCCTTTCCTGGCTGCTGGGGAATGCCGCCACGTTGGGGGCTTTCGCGCTGATCGTGGTGTTTCAGCCGGAGCTGAGGGGGGCTCTGGAGCGCATCGGGCGGGGTCGGCTACAACGCCAACCCCTGGCCGATGCCCAGTTAGGCGAGCTGGTACGGGCGGTGGAGAGGCTGGGTGCTTTGCGCTACGGAGCCCTCATCGCCATCGAACGGCAAACTCCCCTGGGGGAGTTTGCCGCGACCGGAGAAAACCTCGACGCTCGCCTGTCGGCGCGGCTGCTGGAGAGCCTTTTCGTCAACAAAACGCCTCTGCACGACGGGGGGGTGATCCTGCGGGGTGACCGGGTTCTGGCAGCGGGTTGCGTGTTCCCGCTCTCGGAGAGGCAGGAGAAGTACCTGGGCACCCGCCACAAGGCGGCCATCGGCCTTTCGGAGGTCTCGGACGCGCTGGTGATCGTGGTCAGCGAGGAGCGTGGCACCATGCGGATTGCCGAGGGGGGGCGGCTTTCCCCACCCTTGCAGCCGGTGGAGCTGCGCGAGCGCATCCGCGAGGAGTTGCAGGCTTCTGCCGCCAACCTCTCTGAAACGGGCTTCAGGCTTTGGCGACCGAAGGAGCGTGAGGGATGAGCCGCCTGCTGCACAACCTCCCGGCCAAGCTGCTGGCTTTGCTGGCCTCGACGCTGCTGTGGTTGCAGTTGCGTGAGAGCCAACCGGTGACCGAGCGCTCCTTGACGAGACCCTTACAGGTGTTGGGCCTGGCCGGGGACCGGGTGGCGGTAGGATTGCCTGCCCAGGTGCAACTGCGGTTGCGGGGCCCCTCGAGGCTCCTGGAGGGCAGCAACCTCAATCCCGTCAACGCCTACGTCGACCTCTCGGGCGTGGACGGCGGGGATTTCATCCGCGACGTGCGGGTGGGATTGCCCGCCGGGGTGGAACTGGTGAGCCTCGAGCCCGCCCGCGTGGAAGCCAGGGTGGAACGCTACGAAACCAAGACGCTCATGGTCTTCGTCTACAACCCCAGCCAGTCGCTGACGGTGGAGCCGAGTCTGGTCGAGGCCAGAGGTCCGATGAGCCTGGTGGCCCAGGCCTACAGGGCCATCGGCTACACGGAGGACAACAGCGACGTGGTGTTGCTCACCGCCGTGGACATCGAGGGTAAACCGCTGGGTGACCTCATCCTTACCCCCGACCGGGTGCGCGTCATCGAGCGGGGCCCCCTGCTCACCCGCAGAACGCTCCCGCTGCGCTTGCAGCGGGCTCCCCAGGGGTGGCGGGTGCTCGAGGCCAGCATCCCCCCCAGCGTCGAGGTTCAGGGCGACCCCCAGGTGCTGCGGCGTCTGGAGCGGATCGAGGCCAAGGTGCCCCTCAGAGCCGGGCGTTTCGAGGCCCCGCTGGAGCTGTTGCTGCCCGAGGGGGTGCAGGTGGTGAACGGGGTTACGGGAACTTTCCGCATCGAGCGCGTACAATGACGCGGGATGGCTGAAATCTACACCGTGCGTTTGTTTGGCGACCCGGTGCTGCGCAAGCGGGCACTGAGGGTCACGGACTTTTCTCAGATTCCCCGCATCGCCCAGAACATGCTCGAGACCATGTTCGAAGCTCGAGGGGTGGGGCTGGCCGCGCCCCAGGTGGGCTTATCCCAGCGCCTGTTCGTGTGGGCCGAGTACCTCGACTCAGAAGAGGACGAGGAGGGTGAGGACGCCGACCTCAGGACCCGCGTGCGTGAGACCCACGTCATGGTCAACCCGGTGATCACCTTCCGCGAGGGGCAGCAGGCGGGCACCGAGGGCTGCCTTTCGATGCCGGGTCTCTATGCCGAGAACGTGCCCCGCTCCCTGCGGGTGCGGGTGGAGTACCAGGACGAGCGGGGCGAGCCCAAGGTGTACGAGGCCGAGGGCTACAACGCGGTGGTGATCCAGCACGAGCTCGATCACCTCGACGGGGTGCTCTACTTCGAGCGCTTGCCCAAGGAACTCAAAGCCAAGTGGCTCGAGGACAACCGTGAGGAGCTGGCCCGCTTGCAGAAGCAGGCCAAAGCCTTCCTCAAAGAACTGAAAGTCAAAGGCTGAAAGGGGGGCTGCAGTGAACCCTCCCCAGCCGCCAGCCGCCAACCCCCGACGTCGGGTGGCCTTCTTCGGCTCCCCCGCCTGGGCAGTGCCGGTACTGGAGGCCCTGCACCGGCATCATCAGGTGCTGCTGGTGGTCACCCAGCCCGACAAGCCCGCGGGGCGGGGCCTGGAGCTCACCCCCTGCCCCGTCGCCCGGCGGGCCGCCGAGCTGGGGTTGCGGCTGGAGAAACCCGCCAGGTTGAAGAAAAACGCCGAGTTCCTCGAGCAACTGCGCGCACTGGACCTGGACGTGGCGGTGACGGCGGCTTACGGCAAAATCTTGCCCCCGGAGCTGCTCGAGCTACCCCGCTATGGCTTTCTCAACCTGCACCCCTCCGACCTGCCGAAGTACCGCGGCCCCGCTCCGGTGCAGTGGACCCTCATCAACGGCGACACCCAGACGGCGGTGAGCATCATGCGAACCGATGCAGGCATGGACACCGGGCCAATAGTGAGCAAGTTCTACACCTCCGTGGGCCCGGATGAGACGGCCCTCGAGCTCTCCGAGCGCCTGCGCGACAAGGGCATCGAGCTGCTGCTGGAGGCGCTGGGCAAGCTCGAGCACCTCGCCCTCACCCCCCAGCCTGCCCAGGGCACCCACGCCCCCATGCTCGAGAAAGAAGATGGGCGCATCGTGTGGGAGCGCCCGGCCAGCGCGATCTACAACCGCCACCGCGGAGTGCAGCCCTGGCCGGGGAGCTGGTTCGAACTTCCGGGGGGTAGCGCTTCGCGGCTCGATACGGGGGGTAGCGCTTCGCGGCTCGAGCTTCCGGGAAAGCGGGTGAGGGTGTTGTCCATGCGGCCTGTGGAGGGCAGGGGAGAGGTGGGAGTGGTGCTCGGGGTGGACTCGAGCGGCATCACGGTGGCCACTGGAGAGGGGGCCATCCTGCTTCAGCAGGTCCAGCCGGAGGGCAAGAAACCCATGCCCGCCGCCGATTGGGCTCGGGGAGCGCGGATCGGCGTGGGCTCGAGGCTAGGGTGAAGGAAGCCCGTGGCCTTTGGCTTGTCGAGAGCCGAGGCGTCTTGCGTTTTGCATCCTGCGTTTTGCGTACGACCCGCGCTCGGCGTCCGACCTCAATCCGCGGTCCCCACTTCACCCACCCGCACCCCCATCTGTGCCAGAGCCTCGAGGATGGCCGCCGCGTCGATGCCCGCCTCGCGGTGCATGCGAGGGATGGAGCCGTGGTCGAAGAACACATCGGGCAGGCCCAGCACCCGAATGTCGGGTTTGAGGCCCATCTCGCTCAGGGCCTCGAGCACGGCTGAGCCGAAGCCACCCATCTTCTGATGGTCCTCTACCGTGACCAGCTTGTAGCCCTTTAGGGCTAGCTTTTCCAGCAGCTCGCGGTCGAGCGGCTTGAGGAAGCGGGCGTTGATCACGCCGACTTCGGGATTGTCACCCGCGGCCTCGAGGGCGTACTTGAGGGTTTTGCCGAAGCTCAGGATGTAGGCTTTGCCGCCTTCTTTCAGCACCTCCCACCGGCCCCACTCGATGTCGGGCCAGCTTCCCTCCGGCACCCGCTCTACGTTGTCGCGGGCATAGCGGATGGCGACCGGGCCGCCAAGCTCGAGGGCTTTTTTGAGCATGGCCCGCAGCTCGAGCGCGTCCTTCGGCGCCGCGATCTGCACGCCCGGCACGGTGCGGAGGTAGGCGATGTCGAACACGCCGTTGTGGGTCGCGCCGTCGCCGCCCACGATGCCCGCGCGGTCCACGGCGAGCACCACGTCCAGCTTCTCGATGGCGATGTCGTGGATGATCTGGTCGTAGGCCCGCTGCATGAAGGTGGAGTAGATCGCCAGCACCGGCTTGAGCCCCCGCAGGGCCATCCCCGCGGCGGCGGTGGCGGCCACGTCCTCGCAGATGCCGGTGTCGAGGTAGCGACTGGGGTGGGTCTGCGAGTACTTCACCAACCCTGAGCCCTCACGCATGGCCGGGGTGATGACGAAGAGGCGGGGCTCGAGGTGAGCCAGCTCGGTCACCGCATCCCCGAAGGCCGCCGACCAGGAGTAGCCCTTGGAGACCTTCTCGGGTTTTTCGGGGTCGAAGCCGGGCGGGCCGTGCCAGTAGATGGGGTCGGCCTCGGCCACCTTGTAGCCCTTGCCCTTCTGGGTGACGATGTGCAGGATGGTGGGCCCGTCGAGCTCCTTGAGCTCCTGGAAGAGGTGGATCAGACCCTTCAGGTTGTGCCCGTCTACCGGCCCCACGTAGCGCAGGCCCCAGGCGTAGAAGGGGTTCTCCTGGTGCAGCACCAGCTTAGCGGCTTCCTTGGCCCGATCGACGAGGTTGAACAGCCTGGGGGAGATGGTCTCGAGCACCCCCCGACCCCACTTTTCAGTGTCCTGAACCCACTTCTTGATCTGCAACTCCTTGAAGAAGCGGTTGAGCGCGCCCACATTCTCGCTGATGCTCATCTCGTTGTCGTTGAGCACGATCAGCATCTTGCGCTGCTGCTCCCCGATGACGTTGAGCGCGGCCAGGGCCATGCCCCCGGTGAGCGCGCCGTCGCCGATGACGCTGACGATCTGGTAGTCCTCGCCCAGGGTATCGCGGGCGATGGCCATGCCGATGGCGTTGGCCAGCGAGGTGCTGGCGTGGCCCACAGTGATGGCGTCGTGCTCCGACTCGCTGACTTTGGTGAAGCCGGAGATGCCCCCTTCCTGGCGGATGGTGTGGAAGACCCCCTTGCGTCCGGTGAGGATCTTGTGGGCGTAGGCCTGGTGTCCGACGTCGAAGAGGATGCGGTCGCGGGGGGAGTCGAAGACCTTGTGCAGCGCCACGATCAGCTCGACGGCACCGAGCGAAGAGGCCAGGTGCCCGCCGTTTTGGGCACACACCCGGATGATCTCGCTGCGCAGCTCCTCGGCCAGGACCAAAAGCTCGACTTCGGAGAGAGCCTTGAGGTCAGATGGGCTATTGACTTTGTCGAGTACCAAGGGAGCCCCCTTCCCCTAAGACTTTAGGGCCTGCACCCTAACCGAAATTGCGTGTGACCAACACAAAGCCTTCCTTGGTGCGGATCTCGCCCACCCCCGGCACGAACCAGATCTCGCGGCTGTCCACCGCTCCGGTGCTGCCCTTGGCTTCGAACTGCACCCGGAAGACCTCGAACTCCCCACCCCTGACCCGAACTTTCTCCTTGCCCACAATGCGGTAGTTGTACTCGATGGTCTCCTTGTAGATCACCTGGGGCTTGGCATTAGGGGGATATAGGGTGGTCTCCACCGTGGTGGTGCCGCCCCAGCGGCTGCCCGTGGCGATCTGGCTTTCCGGGGGGTACTCGAGCATGGGTGGGTTGAAACGGGTCACAGCGCTGCTCACCGCGTCCTCGTAACCCAGCAGCCTGACCCCCGCCGGGCCGATCTGGCGGTAGTAGTCCTTCTGCACGCCGCGCCCGGCGAAGCGGTACTTCACCGCGAGTTGGTCGCCGAAGGGGGCAGGCCCCAGCACGGTGAGGCGGTAAGGCGGGTCGTTGGGGGCGGAATCCTGGGGTAGGTAGGTCCACTGTATCCCGGTCTGGAAGGGCAGGTAGGCTTGGTTGGGGGAGAGCTCGAGGTTGTTCTGGTTGCCCTGGCCGGCTTGGGGCACACAGGCGGTCAGCACGGCCAGCAAAAGGGTGAGCGTAGTCCAGGGCACTGACGCTAACTTCATGCCCATCAGTTTACTTTCCTGCTCCGGCCTGAGAGTTCAGCTTGGCGTGAGAGCGTGGGGAGCTTCCTGCGAAAGCGGCTTGTCAGGCACGGCGCGGGGTTTTCGTCGGGGCGAGAGGCCTTCTGGCTGCTTAATCGAATGATTAAGACCGACCCGCCCCCTTAGTCTTTGGGACGGCTCAGCAACTCGCGCAGGCTCGAGCGGAAAGCCTCGAGTTCCTCGAACCCCCTGGGGGATTCCGGCCCCTGCCACAACAGCAGTTCGGTTCCGAGGTTCTCCAGCAACTCCACCCCGCCCTCATAGGCCTGGGCTAGCTGCTCATAGCGGGCCTGCAACCGCTCGCGGGTGGTGGAGATGCTTGCGCTGCCGGCGGTCTGACGCTCGGCGAGGCGGCGCTCGAGTTCGGCCATGCTCCGGCGCAGGCCGCGCAGCTCCTGGCCGTAGCGAATGGCCTGAGACACCAGCCCCCGCAAAGGCTTGCCCAGCCGGGACTGATGGCGGTGTAATTCGGCCAGAGCACGCTCCAGACGCTCATCCTGGGGTGGCCTGCCGGGTGCGGACAGAATCCACACCACCACCCCCAGCACCCCCAGCAAGAGCAGGATCTCTCCCAGAGCCAGCATGACTCAATTGTGCACCCGACCGGCTCGTTCATCCGGTCGGGGCTCACGTTGGCAGCTTCAGCTCATGCCCAGCTCGCGTTTGAGGCGGATGAGGTCGTCTTCGACGGCCTTGTCGGTGCCCAGTTCAGCCAGCTCCTTCTCGATGTCGCTTTTATCCATCTCGGCCATGGCCTGGTGGCGGTCCTCCATAGCCTCGATGCGGCGTTCCATGTCTTCGAAGGCCTCCACGGCGCTGTGAGCATCCACCTTGGATTCGAAGCGCCGCACGGTTTCGGCGGCCTCCACGCCCTTCTTTCGGGCCAGGAGCAGGGCCTTCTTGGCCTCGGCTTCTTGGATCTTGGCCTCGAGGGCCTTGAGTTGGGTCATGAGCTGCTGCACCAGGCTGCTCTGCTGGGCTACCTGCTGGGCAAAGCCCTCGGAGAGGGTCTGGGCCTGCTGTTTGCGCTTGAGGGCTTCGCGGGCCAGGTCCTCGCGCCCTCCCTTGAGGGCCTCGGCAGCCTTGAGCTCCCAGGCCCGCACCTGCTCAGCGTAGCTCTGTTGCTCGCGCTCGAGCTTTTTCTGCTCGGCCATGGCGCTAGCCACTTCCTCGCGGGCATCGCGCAGGGCCGCGCGCATGTCCTCGAGGGCCTGCTCGATGATCTTCTCGGGGTCCTCGGCCCGTTTGAGCAGGTCGTTGATGTTGGCCCGGATCAGCCGGCTCAGGCGATCAAGAATACCCATCGCATTGCCTCCTTGCGCGTCAGTCTAGCGCACACGCTGAAGACGCTACAACCAGCGTGAAGCTCGAAGAAGCTCGGTGGCTGTGCTCACCCTTAGCGCCGGCCCAGATGCCATTGCAGAAAATATGATACAAATAAGCTAAGATAATGTAAATATTATTACTCAATTTCAGCACGGAGACCCCCGATGCCGAGGGAGATGAGCCCTTGCCCGGCCTACCCTGTAGCCCGCGAAGGCGGTATTGTTGCAGCTATGCTCACCCTCAGCGGCCTGCGCGAGGCCATCCGGCAGCACGTGTTAGGGGCGCTGCCCCGCCCCGAGGCGGCCTACCGTCCCGAGGTCGCCGAGTACGCCCGCTTGCTGCGCGATTACCCCGAGCGCGGGGGCAAGATGCTGCGGGGCGCGTTGCTGTGCTACACCGGCCTGGCCTACGGGGCGGGGCTCGAGCGCCTGCTGCCCGTGGCGGCAGCCCTCGAGCTGTTCCAGAACTGGGTGCTGATCCACGACGACATCGAAGATGCCTCCGACGAGCGCCGGGGAAAGCCCGCGCTGCACAAGCTCTATGGCGTGCCCCTCGCACTCAATGCCGGGGATGCCTTGCACGCGAGGATGTGGGCCATGCTCATCGAGGCCGAAGCGCCCAGGGAGGTGCTGCGCGAGTTCGCGCGCCTGGTCGAGCTCACCGCCCAGGGGCAGCACCTCGAGATGACCTGGGTCGAGCGCCAGCGCTTCGATTTGACGGAAGCCGACTACCTCGAGATGTGCAGCCAGAAAGCCGCCTACTACACAGCCGTGGCCCCTCTGCGGCTGGGGGCGTTGGTGGCTGGAGCACAGCCCCCAGCCGTCTTCGAGCAAGCCGGGACAAAGCTGGGACTGGGCTTTCAGATCATCGACGACGTGCTCAACCTGGCGGGTGAGCGTGAGAAGTACGGCAAGGAGATCGCCGGAGACCTCTGGGAGGGCAAGCGCACCCTGATCCTGCTGCACTTCCTGCGCCAGGCCGAGCCCCCAGAGCGCGACAGGGCCGAAGCCCTGCTGCGCCTTCCCCGCGAGGAAAAGCCCGCTTCGGAGGTGGGATGGCTGCACCGGCGCCTCCTGGAGACCGGTGCCGTGGCCTACGCCCAAGAGGTGGCCGAGGGGATGCTGGGCGAGGGCCTGGAGGCCCTGAGGCCCGTCCTGGCCCGCTTGCCCGACTCTGAAGCGGCGGAGGCCGCGCTGGGGTTGCTCGAGAGCCTTGTGCGGCGCGAGGCTTAGTAAACCCGCCCGCCCAGGGGAACCTCGCGCTCGGGCTCGAGCAGCACTACTTGCCCCTCCGCGTCGGGCAGACCCAACACCAGCACCTCCGAAGTAAAACCCGCGATTTTCCGACTCCCCAGGTTGACGGCGGCGATCACCAGGCGGCCCACCAATTCCTCGGGCGTGTACAGCGCGGTGAGCTGGGCTGAGCTGGCTTTCTGACCCAGCGGCCCAAAATCGATCCACAGCTTGTAGGCCGGTTTGCGAGCCTCAGCGTTGGGCTCGGCCCGGATTATCCGCCCCACGCGCAGATCCAGGAGTTCAAAGGCTTCCAGCGGAGTCATACCGCCGAAGATCATACGATTGTCGAGTGCCTTCCGTCATACGTCGTGGGCGGGAAGTAGGCGTTTGGCGTTTTGTCCTCGACGTATACTTTCTGCGTGCAACGCCTTCTGGATCAGGCCGCCGAGATCTTGCAGGATGCCCGTGACATGGCTCCGGCGGAGGCGGTGGGCAAATTCAAGGAAGCCGTGTCGCTGCTCGAGGCCGCCCGCCCCGGCAGCGAACGCGATGGCTTGATGGCGCTGGCCTATTTGCGGCTGGCGCAGCTACACAAGCGCCTGGGAAACCACTCCGAAGCCGAGCGGGTGTTCATGCTGGGCTACAGCTACGCCCGCACCTCGCGCGAGGAGCGGGTGCGGCGCTTTGCCGAGAAACTGCGGGAAGAACTCGAGGGTAAGGGCATGGAGAACGAATCATGAGCCAGCTACTGGGCGACATCGCCGCGATCCTGATCGGTCTTTCGGGCATCGCGGTCATCATCGGGGTGGTTCTCATCAAGCGCGGCAACCGGGTGTGGCATCCCAGGGTCATGCTCACCGCCACCGCGCTGGCTGGGCTGTTTCTGGTGTTTTACCTGCTCAAGTGGGGCCTCTACGGCACCACCCGCTACGTCGGGCCTGAAGAGTGGCGTGGAGCCTACTACGCCCTGCTGATCAGCCACACCTTTCTGGCCGCGCTCAACGGCCCGCTGGTGATCTGGCTGATCTACAACGCCCTCAAAGGACGCTTCAACATCCACCGGGCCTGGGCTCGCTGGACGGTTCCGATCTGGCTCTACGTGGCCGCTACGGGCTGGATCATCGACCAGGTGCTGGCCCGCTACGGCGAGAGCGCAGGCGGCATTCGGTTTTGAACGTAAGGTGATATTCGATCGGGAGCGGGAGTCGAACCTCTGCACCCGCTGATACCGGATTCAAAAAGATAATCACCCAAACCAAAGACCTTCAGAGGCTATCTTTTTGAATCCTAGAGCACTCCCTTCGGTCGGGTCAGTTCGTCCCCATTCGGGAACGAACTGACCGAATCTGGTATGAGTACGGGGTTTGCCAGCTTTGGCCTGGGAATCCCTGCTGCCATAGCCCATTCGCGAGCCCGAGCCCTGCGACGGATGGGGCGAACCTTGCGGCCTCGAGGGCGCATAGCAGGGCACGCGCCGTACGGCGTGCGACGAGCGAGGGTAGCTCCGTCAAAGGGGACCGGGTAACGGGGGCTCGTGAGAAAACCCCTCCCCGGCCCCCCTTGCGTGCGGGGAGGGAGATATCCCCACGACGCTCGACGTCGCTACACCCGCTTGAACAGCAAGGAGGCGTTCATCCCCCCGAAGGCGAAGGAGTTGGAGAGCACGTAATCCACCTTCTTTTCGCGCGGGGTATTGGGGATGTAGTCGAGGTCGAGCTCAGGGTCGGGGTCCTCGAGGTTGATGGTGGGGGGCAGGATGCAGGAGGCGATGGCCTGGATGCTGGCCACGGCTTCAGCCGCCCCGGCGGCCCCCAGCAGGTGCCCGGTCATGCTCTTGGTGGCGGTGATGGGGATCTGGTAGGCCCGCTCGCCGAAGACCTTCTTGATCGCCAGCGTCTCCGCCCGGTCACCCACCGGGGTCGAGGTGGCGTGGGCGTTGATGTGCCCGACGACTTCCGGCCCCACCTTGGCATCGCGCAAGGCGGCCTCCATGGCCAGCTTGGCCCCCAATCCCTCGGGGTGTGGCTCGGTGATGTGGTGGGCGTCAGCACTGCGGCCAAACCCCACCAGCTCGGCGTAGATGCGAGCCCCGCGCGCCCTGGCGTGCTCATAGTCCTCCAGCACCAGCACCGCAGCCCCTTCGGAGAGCACGAAACCGTCGCGGCTGGCACTGAAGGGACGGCTGGCCTTCTCAGGCTCGTCGTTGCGGGTAGACAGCGCCTTCATCACCCCGAAGCCGCCCATCGCCATGGGGGTCACGGCAGCTTCGGTGCCCCCGGCCAGCATGATCTCGGCATCACCGCGCTGGATGACGTAGTAGGCGTTGCCGATGGCATCGGCCCCGGTGGTGCAGGCCGTGACCGAGGTGGAGCTCGGTCCCATCAGCCCGTACTTCATGGCCAGCTGGCCCGAGGCCATGTTGGCGATCATCATGGGGATGAAAAAAGGGGAGATGCGGTGGGCTCCCCGCTCGACGAAGACCCGTGCTTGCGACTCGAAGCTTTCCATGCCCCCGATGCCGCTGCCGATGAGGGTTCCGATGCGGGTGCGGTCCTCGCGGTCGAGGTCCAGCCCAGCATCTTTGATGGCCAGCTCCCCGGCGATGAGGGCCAGTTGCACGAAGCGGTCCAGGCGGCGCAACTCCCGCTTGTCGATGTAGGCTTCTACGTTGATGTCCACCTCACCCGCGATCTGGGCGGGCAGTTGGGAGGCATCGAAGCGAGTGATTCGGCGAATGCCACTTTTGCCCTCGAGCTGGGCCTTGTGAAAAGCCTCAACCCCAATGCCAATGGGAGTTACCGGCCCCATGCCGGTGATGACGACTCGACGCATGGCCTGAGTATAACGTGCTCGAAAGTTGTGCGTCGTCATATGTCGTGCGCCAAATGCTGGAAGCCTCCCGCTTCTCTCCGGCCACGGACGAGTGTTATGTTTTTGACATAATGCCCTGAATCGGGTATACTCTTAAGAAGTCAATCGAGCGCGTCCAGCGCTTTTTTTGTGCCCATACCCTCGTGCTCGCCGGACCCTCGAGCCATGGGCCGCAACCAACAGGAGAAGCAATGTCGCAAGTTCTGCCAATCGAGATTACCGAGGAAGTCAAGCAGAGTTTCATCAACTACGCCATGTCCACCATCGTGGACCGGGCCCTGCCCGACGTGCGCGACGGCCTCAAGCCCGTCCAGCGCCGTATCCTCTACGGGGCCATGATGGAGGGGGTGCTGCCTACCCGCAAGCACGTCAAGAGCGCCAAGATCGTGGGTGAGGTGATGGGTAAGTACCATCCCCACGGCGACGCGGCCATCTACGACACTTTAGCCCGCATGGCCCAGCCCTGGAACCTGCGCTACCCGCTCATCGACGGGCAGGGCAACTTCGGCTCCATCGACGGGGACCCGCCCGCCGCGCAGCGCTACACCGAAGCCAGGCTCTCGAGCGTGGGCTTCGAACTGCTGCGTGACATCGACAAGGAAACCGTCCCCTTCTACCCCAACTACGACAACACCACCGAGCAGCCCGAGGTGCTTCCCGCCGCCTTCCCCAACCTGCTGGTCAATGGCTCGACGGGAATCGCGGTGGGTATGGCCACCTCCCTGCCCCCGCACAACCTCTCCGAGACCGTCGATGCGCTGGTGCAGATGATCGACAACCCCGCCATCACCCTCGACGAGGTGCTCAAGGTCATGCCGGGCCCCGACTTCCCCACCGGGGCCAAGCTCTCGCGCCGGGGCATCCGCGAGGCTTACGCCAGCGGGCGCGGCGGCCTCAAGGTGCGGGCCCGCCACCGCACCGAGGACAAAAATGGGCGGGCCATGCTGGTCTTCACCGAGATCCCCTACCAGGTCAACAAGGCCGACCTCATCACCCAGATCGCCTCGCTGGTGCGCAACAAGGTCATCGACGAGATCGCCGCCCTGCGCGACGAGTCCGACCGCCAGGGCATGCGCATCGCCGTCGAGCTCAAGCGCGGGGCCAACCCCCAGGTGGTGCTGAACAAGCTCTACAAGCACACCCGTCTGCAGACGACCTTTACCGTCAACCTGCTGGCGGTGGTGAACGGTGAGCCCAAGGTGCTCAACCTGCTCGAGCTCCTGCGCCACTACCTCGACCACCGGCGCCAGGTGGTCTACAAGCGCACCCAGTACGACCTTAGGAAGGCCAAGGAGCGCGCCCACATCCTCGAGGGCCTTCTCATCGCCCTCGATCACATCGACGAGGTAATCACCCTCATCCGTGGCTCGCAGGATGCCGCCGAGGCCAAAGCTGGCCTGATCAGCCGTTTCAGCCTCTCCGAGGCGCAGGCCCAGGCCATCCTGGACATGCGCTTGCAGCGTCTGGTGGGGCTCGAGCGCGAGAAGCTGCAAGAGGAATACCGCGGACTGATGGAAGAGATCGGCTACCTGACCTCGATCTTGGAGGATGAGAAGCGGCTGTGGCAGGTGGTCAAGGAGGAACTGCTGGAGATCAAGCAGAAGTTCGGCGACTCCCGCCGCACCCAGATCACCGAATTCGAGGAGGGCTTCAGCCTCGAAGACCTCATCGAGGACGAGCCCATGGTCATCACCCTCACTTCCCAGGGCTTCATGAAGCGCACCCCCCTGGAGGCTTACCGGGCCCAGGGGCGCGGCGGGGTGGGCGCCCAGGCGGGCAAGACCAAGGAGGAGGACGAGGCCATCTCGGTCTTCGTGGCCTCCATGCACGACACCCTGCTGATCTTCACCAACCGGGGCCGGGTCTACGCCGAGAAGGTGCACGAACTGCCCGAGGCCAGCCGCCAGGCGCGGGGCACCCACGTGGCTGCGCTGCTGCCCCTAGTCGAGGGTGAGGAGGTGGCCGCGCTGCTCAACGTGCGCAGCCTAACTGAGGACGGCTACTTCGTCTTCGCCACCCGCAACGGCCTGATCAAGAGGACCGAGATCCGCGAGTATCAGAACCTCTCCTCGGCGGGCCTCATCGCCATCAACCTGCTCGAGAACGACGCTTTGATCGGCGTGGCGGTAGCCCAGGAGGGCGACCAGGTGATGCTGGCCACCCAGAGCGGCCAGTCCATTCGCTTCGACCTCTCCGAGGTGCGCGCTACCGGGCGGGCCAGCCAGGGCGTGACCGGCATCCGCTTCAAGGGGGGCCGTGAGGACCGTGTGGTGTCGCTGGTGATCCTGCCCAAGGACTGGGACGGGGAAGTGCTGGCGGTAGGAACGCGGGGTTACGGCAAGCGCACCCGCATCTCCGAGTATCCCGTGCAGGGCCGGGGCGGTATGGGGGTAATCACCTTCAACTGCAACGAGAAGGTAGGAGACCTGGGCGCTCTGCTGCGGGTGCAGGGCAACGAGGACCTGCTGGTGCTCAGCAAGCGTGGCATCGCTATCCGCACCCCAGTCGCCAGCATCTCGCAGTACGGGCGGGCTACCAGCGGGGTCAAGGTCATGAACCTCTCCGACGACGAGGTGGCTTCGGCTTTCGTCATTGTCCCGCAGGATTGATAACACTCCGCAGGAGAAAAGCCTTTCCCCTGGATTTTTGGATGACGGTTCAGGGGAAAGCAGCCACCCACCGCCTATGCTTCTCCACCCAGAGAGAAGTTTATCAAGGTTTAGGAGCTTGAATTCCGCTTTCCTCAAGTCAAATCGCCCTCCGCGCCATATCAGGTTGAATACCTTGACTCGAGGGCTTGCCATATAAACAGCAATGGTGGTTCCCACTCGAGGTATTTCGTAAAAAGGTCTTGGTATGACAGTTGCCTCTGGCTCGCTCCGCTTAAGTGTCCTATAAGCCTCCAGCATCATCTGAGCGGTTATCTTGGGCAGTACCTGATCTGTAACATCGACCCAGGCACCATTTTTGTACCTCAGGAAATGGAGGGTCACATTTTTGCAGGATGCGGCCGTGCATCCATTGATTGAGAGGCCGATAATACCAAACCTATGTAGATAATAATGCATGCCGAGCAAAGCCATACCCCTACACCCCCACCTGAGCCTGGAGGAACTCGAACAGCGCTACCGTAGCTGCAAGGATGCCAAGGAGAAGACCCGCTGGC
>NZ_QWLA01000043.1 GCF_003574095.1 Calidithermus roseus | reverse complement strand
CCCTCCCCCACCGCCTGCTGGGCCGCGCCCAGGCCCCGCCGCAGCTCGGCCTGCAGCGCCCCGCCCTGCAGCAGGGCCTGCTGCTGGCGGCCGGAGGCCACCGTCACCCGCAGAACGGCGGCCGTCACCGCTGCGGCCAGGGCCAGCGCTACCAGCAGCTCGACCAGCGTCAGTCCTCGCGTGCGCATGCCCCCTCCTACTGCTCCCAGCAGCCCTCGAAGATCAGGCCCCACTGCCTCCAGCGGCAGTACACCCCGCGCCACTCCGCCCGCGCCGGGTAGACCTCCCCGGCCGCGGGGCTGTCCAGCGGCAGCCCGCCGACGGCGTGCAGGCGCCAGTAGTAGCGGTGGATGTAGCGGCCGAGGGTGCCGGTGCGCTCCTCGGCGAACATGTGCTGGTAGCCCTGCGGCCGGTCGAGAGCGTAGGCGAGGCCGGGGGTGAGGGCCAGGGCGTAGGTGCCGGGCTTGAGCTCGGTGTAGACCGCCACCCCCCCCTGCAGCAGCTTCAGCGCCGGGGGAGTGCCGTCCTTGAAGCGCGGGTCGGAGCCGGAGTAGTTCTTGACTATCTCCAGGTCCAGCACGGCCTTGTTCTCCGGCGCGTAGCTCACGCTCACCGAGGCGGTGGCGCCCCCGCGCACCTCGACCTGGGCGGGGCCGGAGGGGTAGAAGGCGATGCCCCGGTTGGAGGTGGCGCGGGCGTCGAGGGGGTAGACCCCCGGGGCCAGGTAGTTCACCACGTAGCGCCCGGGCGCGGTGTAGCGCTCCCCGGCGAAGGTCACGTCCACCGGGGCGTTGGCCGAGGAGCGGCTGATCTCGAGCACCACCGAGCCGCTGGCGGCGTAGGCCACGTCGATGCGGGCGGTCTGACCGGCGGAGACCACGGCGCTGAAGGATCCCGAGGGGGTGTAGCGGTAGCGCGCCCCACCCCCGGCGTCGGCCTCGAGGGTGGGCGGGTTGGCGGTGTAGGTGCCGGGCGGCAGGTCGTCGAAGCTCTGGTCGGCGGCGCTCACCCACAGGCTCGCCGGCCCGCTCACCGCGTAAGCGGGCGCGGAGGGCAGGCCGCTGGTCACCACCCGCAGCCGGCCGCTGACGGGCGCGTAGGCCAGGCCGACCTCCTTGACCTCCCCGTCGGCCAGGGTGTAGGCCCCGGCGTTGCCGCTGGCGCGGTAGGTGTAGCCCCCCACGAGCAGGTCGGGAGTGGTGAGGCGGTAGCTCCCGGGCAGCAGGTCGGGGGTGGCGGTGACGCCGCCCGGCAGGTTGGCGCTGTAGGGGCTGGGCCCGCTGAGGGCAACGGCCGCGGCGGCCCCCTGCGGCAGGCCGCTGACGGTGAAGCGGAAGCGCCCGGCCACCTTGCGCCAGCGCGCGCCGAGCTCCACCACCGCGCCCGGGGCCAGGCTGAACTCGGTGGGGCTGACCGTCCCCTGGTAGCTGAAGCCCCCCTCGGTGAAGCCCGGAGCACTCGCCCGGTAGCTCCCCGAGGGGATCTCGTAGCTGCCCGACGCGCTCCAGACGTAGCCGCGGGGCCCCTCCAGCGTGACCTGCCCGGTGGGGCTGCCCGCCAGGCTCAGCCGCACGGTGCCCGCCAGCTTGACGTAGTGCACCCGCGCCCGGGCGGTCTGCCCCGCGGCCACCTCCACCGTCGCCCCCTCGGCGGCGTAGTCGAAGCCCCCCTCGTCGCGCAGGGTGAGGGGCTGGAGGGTGTAGGCCCCGGGGGCGAGATCGGGGAGGGTGGCGCTGCCCTGCAGGGTGGCCACCTCCCGGCCCTCGCGCAGCACCCGCACGCTGGGGGTGGGCATGGGGGACGGGCCCTCGACCTCCACGGCCAGCGCCCCGCTCTGCGCCGCGTAGCGCACCACCAGGGACTCGCGCTCGCCGGGCTCGAGGCGGAAGGTCTGCGCCTCGGCGGTGTAGGCGTAGGGTCCAGCCTTCACGGCAGCGGGGGTGAGGCGGTACTCGGCGGCGGGCAGCCCCTCGAGCAGCCCCCCCGCGAAGGCGTAGTCGAGCCCGGCGCCCTGCAGGCGCAGGCTGGCGCTCACCCCGGCGGGCAGACCGCTCACGCTCAGCTCCACGTCGCCCTGCTGGCGCGTGTAGGCCACGCTGGCACGTGTGGTCTGCCCCGCCTCCAGCCGCAGCGCCTGGGGTGGGGCGCGGTAGGCGAAGCTGGCCAGGCCGTAGGGGGTGGGCTCCTGCCGGACGACCTCCAGCGGGGTGAGGGTGTAGTCGCCGGGGGGGAGGTCCTCCACGACCCCCGCCCCCTCCAACGCCCAGCTCGCGGGGCCAGCCAGGCTGATGGGCGTCGCCCCGCCCACCCCGCCGACGCTCACCTCCAGCCGCGCGGTGACGGGGGCGTAGACCGCCCGCACCGTCACGGTCTGGCCCACCGCCAGCTGGAAGGCCGCGGGCTCGAGCGCGGCGGCGTAGGTGAAGCCCCCCTGGCGCACCGCGCGGGCGAGGAGGCGGTAGTCGCCGGGCGGCAGGGGGTAGCGGCCCGAGCGCTCCAGGCGGAGGCCCATCGGGCCCTCGAGCTCGAGGTCGCCCGCCTCCAGCCCCTCCACGCCCAGCTCGAGGGTGCCCGACTGCCGCACGTAGCGCACGCGCACCTCGGCCGTCTGGCCGGGCTCGAGGGCGAAGGCGGGGGGCTCGAGCTGGGGCAGGTAGGCGAAGCCGCCGTGAGACAGCCCCTCGGCCTGCAGCCGGTAGGCCCCGGTGGGCAGCGCGGGGTTAACGCCGGGGGCCAGGTCGTAGCGGCCCCCGGCGTCCAGCTCAGCCACCACCCGCGCCGCCGCGCCCGGGGGCAGGCCCTCCAGGCTCAGGCGCACCGTGCCCTCCTGGCGGACGTACTCCACGGCCAGGTCGTAGCGGCCCCCGGCGTCCAGGGCCAGCCGGGCCTCGGCCGGGCGCGGGGCGTAGGCGTAATCGCCCACCTTCACCGCCGCGGCGGTGAAGGTGTAGGCCCCGGGCTCGAGGCCCACCAGCTTGCGGCCGGAGGGCAGGGCCTGCTCAAAGCCCCCCGGCCCGCGCAGCCAGGCCTGGGCCCCCACGCCCGCCGGCAGCCCGGCGGCGCTGAACTCCAGCACCGCGCTGGCCGGGGCGAAGCGCACGACCGCCTCGGTGGTGCGCCCGGCCTCCAGGGTCACCTCCTGCGGCGCGGCCTCGTAGAGGAAGTCGCCCTCGGCGTAGCCCAGGGGCTGGACGCTGTAGCGGCCGGGGGCCAGCTCCCACTCCCCCCCGGCCGCGCCGAAGCTCGCCAGCGCCTCCCCGCCGCGCAGCACCCGGCCCAGCACCCCGCCACGCTCGCTGCCCTCCACCCGCAGCCGCAGCCGGGCGGTGGAGGGGGCGTAGGCCACGCGGGCTTGGGCGGTCTGGCCCGCCTCCAGCTCCACCGCGACCGCCTCCGCGACGAAGGTGTAGCCCCCCTGGCGCACCGGGCGGGGGGTGAGGGTGTAGGCCCCGGGCGGCAGGTCGCGCAGGGTGGCGCTGGTCTCGACGGCGGCCTCGAAGCCCCCGGGGCCCGCCAGCCGCACATCGCCGTGCGTGACCCCCTCCAGCGCGACTTGCAGGTTGGCGCTGGCGTAACCGTAGGCCAGGCGCATGCCAGCGGTCTGGCCGGGCGCCACCTGGGCCGGCGCGCCCTCCACCCGGGCCGTGCACTGGTAGTCGCCGCAGGGGACGGGCCCGGCCGCCAGGGTGTAGAGGCCGGGCTCGAGGTGGGGCAGCGTGGTGCTCTCGCGCACCGTGAAGGTGCCGGAGGGACCGCTGACCAGGGCGTTCACCGCGCTGCCCGCGGGGGCCGAGACCGCCAGCGCCAGGGCCCCCGAGACGGGCTGGTAGCGCACCACCGCCCGCGCGCCGCCGCCCGCCTCCAGCCGCTCGACCTCGAGGGGGGCGGCCCGGTAGTCGTAGCGCGCGTCGCGCAGGGGCAGCGGGCTGAGGCGGTAGGACCCGGGCGGCAGGCCCTCCAGGCGGCTGAGGCCCCAGCGGCGCACCTCGTGGCTGGCGGGGCCGCTGACGAGCACCTGGGGCGGCGCGTCGGCCCCGCAGAGCACCAGCGTTCGGGCGCGAATATTCCCCAGCTCAGCCCGCAAGTCCGCCTCGCGCAAGGCCATGCAGGTGCCGATGTAGCCCTCTGGGGGCGTACGGCTGAGCATGTTGTAGTAGCCCCGAGCCTGGGCCGGCTGCCGCGTGAAGAAGGCGGGCGTAAACCAGCGCTCGATGACGCTCCTGGCCACTTCGGCCAGGGAGTTCTGGCGGATGGCGGCAATGCGCTCGTCCCAGGAGGCCTCGCTCCCGATGCGGGCCCCGGTGTCGCACAGCACCAGGGCCTCGACGCGCTCGGGACAGGCCAGGGCGAAGTCCAGGGCGATCAGCCCTCCCACCGAGATACCCACCAGGATGGCCCTGGGAATCCCCAGGTGCTCCAGCAGGGCCTGGAGGTCTTGGGTGTGGTCGCGGAGGGCGTAGGGCGCGGGGGGAGCGTCGGAGAGGCCGTGCCCGCGCTTGTCATAGCGCAGGACGCGGAAGTGGGGGGCCAATTCGGCGGCCAGACTATCCCAGATGCGCAGGTCGCTGCCCAGGGAGTTGATGAAGACCAAAACCGCATCCCCCCGGCCCTCCAGGCGGTAGTGCAGGGTGAGGCCGTTTACGTGCGCGAAAGAGGCCATCTCCACCTCAGATGCCCAGCAGGGGGGTGAGGGACTGGGCGGCCTGGCGCAGCACCGGCAGCAGGTTGTGGATCATCTCGGCCTGGGAGACCCGCCCGGCCTGTGCCCCGATGTTCATGGCGGCCAGCACCTTGCCTCGAGCGTTCTTCACCGGCACCGCGACCGAGCGCAGCCCTAGCTCGAGCTCCTGGTCTACCAGGGCATAGCCTTCGCTGCGCACCCGCGCCAACTCCTCGCGCAGGCGTTCGGGGTCGGTGAGGGTGTGGGGGGTCAGGGGGCGCAGGGGCGTGCGCTGGAGGTAGGCCTCCAGCTCCGCCGGCTCCAGGGCCGCCAGCAGCACCCGGCCCATGGAGGTGCAGTAGGCAGGCAGGCGGCTGCCTACGCCCAGCCCCACCGAGATGATGCGGCGGGTGGCGGCGCGGGCGATGTAGACGATCTCGCCGCCTTCGAGGATGCTGGCCGAGCAGGACTCGTGGGTCTGCTCGCTGACCTGCTCGAGCACCGGCTGGAGCAGGCGGGGTAGGGGGGTCGAGGAGAGGTAGGCGTGGCCCAGGCTGAGGATTTTGGGGGTCAGCCAGAAGTGCTTGCCGTCGGTACCCACGTACCCCAGGGCGCTGAGGGTCAGCAGGGAGCGCCGGGCGGTAGCCCGCGTCAGATGGGCCAGACGGGCGACCTCGCTGATGGTGAGCCGCTCGTGGTTCTGGTCGAAGCAGCCGATGACCGCCAGCCCGCGGGCCAGGGCCTCGACGAAAAATCCCTCACCGGCGCTCTCAGGGGGGTCCTCCTCGAGGGCGAGGAAGGCAGTTTCCGGGTTCATGGTCGTGGATTATAGCACACGCTGTGCGCTGTGTGAACACCGTGCGCTATGCGCACAAATCTGCCGTTCACCCTCCCGACCCCACCAGCAGCGACTTGATGCGCAGGATGTGCTGCTCGATGAGCTCCACCGCCGCCTGCCGCTGGCCCTCGATGATCAGGCGGGATAGGGTCTGGTGCTCGGCGAAGCTCTGCTCCCGGCGGCCTGGGTACTTCTGGAAGATGCGCATGGCGATGCGGTAGAGCATCTCCTGCTGGCGCTCGAGGGCCTGCACGATCTGGCGGTTGCCCTTGAGGGAGGCCAGGAACTTGTGGAACGCCATGTCGGCGCTCACCAAAGCCTGCCGGGTGCTCTGGGGGTCGTGCACGACCTGGGCCTGAGTCTCCAGGTGCGCTTGCAGGACCTGCACCTGGGCATCGCTCAAGGTGCCGGCGAGGCTGCGTACCACGAAGCTCTCCAGGGCCAGGCGGTAATCGATGAAGTCCAGGATGTCCTCGAAGGTCAGGGCCAGCACCACGATGCCTTGCTGGGGGGAAACCCGCACGTAGCCTTCGTTTTCCAAGCGGGCGATGGCCAGGCGCACCGGGGTCTTGCTCATGCCCAACTGCTCGGCCAGGGTGCGCTCGGAGAGGAAGCTGTTGGCCCGGATCTCCTCGTCGAGGATGAGTTGCTTGATGCGCAAGTAGGCCTGCTCGCGCAGAGGGAGGGTCTCGAGGTCGGGGGAGCTGATCACGAAGCCAGTCTAGCTCAAATCGAACTGAGATGCCAGTTGAATTTGAGTGGCACCTCGGTTATAGTGACCCTGCTTCTCTTACAACCAAGGCACAGCCCCTGTAGGTCTTGCTGTAAGCGAAGAAGGGAGGAAGACGATGAAAAGGTGGTTTGCGCTGCTGGCAATTCTGGGGATGGCGCTGTTCGCGATGACCGGGATGGCGCAAAAATACCCTACCCGCCCCATCACCCTGGTCGTGCCCTGGTCGGCAGGGGGCTCCACGGATCTCACGGCTCGGGCCCTGGCCCCTGTGCTGGAGAAGGCCCTTGGCGTGCCGATCCAGGTGGTCAACCGCACCGGTGGCGGTGGCGCGGTGGGGCATGGGGCCATCGCTCAGGGGCGCCCCGATGGCTACACCATCGGCATCATCACCCTGGAGGTGGTGCTGCCGCCCTGGGTAGCCCAGACCAAGATCGATGCCAGCTCCTTCGCCCCCATCTCCTTGCTGGTGCTCAACCCCGTGGCCATCGTAGTGCGCAAGGACGCCCCCTGGAAGACGGCCCAGGAGCTGATCGCGGACCTCAAGCAGAACCCTGGCAAGTACAAGGCCTCGGGCACGGCCAAGTGGGGCTCCTATGACTTCGCCCGCCTGGGTTTCCTCAAGAGCATCGGGCTCAAGGACGCTGCGCTGCCCTGGGTTCCCACTCAGGGAGCGGCTGCCGCCTTGCAGGAGCTGATCTCGGGTGGGATCAACGTGGCCTTCGTTTCCATCGGAGAGGCCAGCGCCCTGGTCAAGGCGGGCGAGGCCCGCTACCTGGCGTTCATGACCGACAACCGCTTCCCCGCTTTCCCGGATATCCCCACCCTGAAGGAACTGGGCATCGACTGGACCTTCGCCTCCTTCCTGATGGCCGCGGCCCCCAAGTTTGCCCTGCCCTCCGTGGTGGATCAGCTCGACAAGGCCTTTGCCAAAGCCGTGCAGGACCCGGAGTTCGTGCGCTTCATGAACAACGCCAACCTGGTGATCAACCACCTCGACCGCAAGGCCAGCCTGGCCTTCCTGGAGGAGCGCACCAAGGCCATGAACCAGATCGTCCAGGAACTGGGACTCAAGTTCTGAGGCCATGACCTCGAGCCGTCGGGGAGTTCTTTATGGCCACTGAGCGATTTTGGGAACTTGTAGGGGCCCTGCTGGCCTTCGGACTGGGCCTGGCCGCCCTCATCCTCAGCCGGGGGCTGCCCCAGATGGAGGGTGGATATCCTGGGCCTGCCCTGTTTCCGGGGATCCTGGGTGTCCTGCTTGTTTGCTGCGGCCTTGGAGTTTTCCTCGGTGCCCTGCTCCAAGCGGGCCATTCTCGAGGGGTGGCCGTCGAGGGTAGGAAGGGTTTGGTGAACACCCTGGGCGTTCTGTTGAGCCTGGGACTGGCCCCTGTGATGCTCGCCCGCCTTGGCCTCATCCCTACCGCCGTGGCCTATGCTCTGTTCGCCTGCCTCCTGCTGAGGGCCCGCTGGCAGGAGGTACTGGCCGTGGGGGTGGCTATGGGGCTCTTCGTGTATGTAGTCTTCATGCGTTTCCTGGGAGTGCAGGGATGAGTTTCTTCAGCCCAGAGGCCCTTTTGGCCCTCCTCCTGGGTTCGCTGTACGGGGCCGTCTTCGGCGCCATCCCAGGTCTGACCGCCACCCTTGCCCTGAGCCTGGCCATCCCCGTCCTCCTCTTCCTAGGACCCTACGTGGCCATGGCTGCCATCATCGGCATCACCTCCACGGCCATCTTCGCCGGGGACATCGGCTCCGTGCTGGTGCGCATACCCGGCACCCCGGCCTCGGCGGCTTATACCGAGGAGATTTACGACATCGGCCAGGAACGCTCCCCGGCCTATGCCCTGGGGATTGCTTCCATACCCTCGGCCATCGGTAGCCTCATCGGGCTGGTTTTTCTTGTCCTGGGCTCGCTGGCCCTGGTTTGGCTGGCCAAGCAGTTCTCCTCCTTCGAGTACTTCTGGTTGGTCCTGCTGGGCATCGTCAGCGGCATCTTCGCCGTACCTTCCCTTCTGAAGGGGGCCATCGCCTTCGGCATCGGCATGCTGCTGGCCACCATCGGCTACGACCCGGCGCTGGGCCACCCCCGCTTTACCTTCGGCCAGCCCAACCTTCTGGGGGGGATCGACTTCATCATCGCCCTGGTGGCCTTCTTCGGGGTCAGCGAGGTCTTGGAGCACCTCTTTCATGGCTCCAGCCGCCAGGAGTTTAGGCGGCTGGAGCGGCTGGCACGGGGGAGTTCGGTGTTCCGCGAGTTCTTCGTGGAGACCTGGCGGCTTTGCCTGAGGGAGAAGTGGGGCCTGTGGCGCTCGTCGGTCATCGGCACCTTCGTCGGTTTCCTGCCCGGCGCCGGCTCCGACATCGCCGCTTGGATATGCAGCAACTTCAGGCGCATGCGCGGCGGCACCAAGGAGCAGATCACCCTGGAAGGGACCACCGCCAACAACGCGGCGGTGGCCGGGGCCTGGATCCCGGCCATGGCCCTGGGCATTCCTGGAGATACCCTGACCGCGATCCTCCTGGGGATGTTCCTGGCCATGGGCATCACCCCAGGCCCCGAGCTCTTCAACAAATACTCTAGCCTGGTCGTCCAGATCTACCTGGCTTTCTTCCTGGCCAGCGTGGTGATCATGCCTTTTGGCGGTTATCTGAGCGCCCTCATCGTCAACGCCCTCCTCAAGATCCCCATGCGGGCGCTGATGGGGATGGTGCTGGGGCTGTGCGTGGTGGGTACTTATGCCGTCAACAACAACCCTTTTGACCTCTACCTTCTGGCCATCCTCGGGGCGCTGGGCTTCGTGCTGCGCCAGGGTGGCTTCCCGATTGGTCAGGTGGTCCTGGGCATGATCCTCGGCCCTTTGCTCGAGCAGCACTTTATGGTCAGCATGATCAAGACCCACTGGAGCTTCGCGAGCTTCTTCGAGCGTCCCGTGGCCATCCTTCTGGCTTTGGCCAACGCGCTCCTCGTTGCGCTGATGCTGGGCATTCGCTACCAGCAGTGGCGCAGACTCAACCGGCTGAGGATGCTTGCCAGCCTGGCCAAGCCGGAGGAGTGAGCCCCATGCGCGCGGTGGTGCTTGAGGACTTCGGGCGGCTGGTGGTGCGCGAACTCGAGCCCCCCCAGGAAGGGGAGGTGCTCTTGCAGGTCGCCGCTTGCGGCGTCTGCGGCAGCGACCTCAGCGTTTACAAGGGCACCCCCGCCATGCGGGCGCGCTGGAGCCCGCCGCTGGTGCTGGGGCACGAGATCGCCGGGGTGGTGCTGGAGGGGCCCGCGGAGTGGCAGGGCCGGGCGGTGACGGTCAACCCGCTGTTGTCTTGCGGGCAGTGCGAGCCCTGCCGACGCGGCCTGAGCAACCTCTGCCCCCAACGCACCAACGTGGGCTTCCACTACTGGGGGGGCTTCGCCCAGCAGATTCGCCTGCCCCTGGGACAGCTTCACCCCCTGCCCGAGGGCCTGCCCCTCTGGAAGGGGGCTCTGTGCGAGCCGCTGGCCGTGGCGCTGCGGGCGGTGGAGTTGGCCGGGGGGATGCTGGGCCGCAGGGTGCTGGTGATTGGGGGCGGGGCCATCGGAACCCTGGCGGCCTGGCTGGCCGCGCGGGCCGGGGCGGAGGTCTGGGTGGCCGAGCGCAACCCCCTGCGGCGGGCCTGGCTGGAGGGGCTGGGCTTTCTGAGGGGGGTGCTCGAGGCCCCCAGCGGCTCCTACGAGCTAGCCCTCGACTGCGTGGGTGCTCAGGCCACCCCTGGCCTGGCCGCATCACACGTTCAGCCTGGAGGGCAGGTGGTGCTGGTCGGGCTGGAGGCGGTGGAGGCTACCCTCCCCTTGCAACGCCTGGTGCTCCAGGAGATCGGCCTCAAGGGGGCTTACGTCTTCACCCACGACGATTTTTCCCGCGCCACCCGGCTGCTCGCCGAGCTGCCCGATGAGCTGGCGGTGGTGCGCCCCTTCGCCCAGGTGCAGGAAACCTTCGACCTGCTGTTGGGTGGGCGGCTGCCCCAGGCCAAGGCGGTGCTGATCTGGTAGGGAGGAAGCATGCGCACATCCATCGCCACGGTATCTCTCAGCGGTGACCTGCGGAGCAAGCTCGAGGCCATCGCCGCAGCGGGCTTCGAGGGAGTAGAACTCTTCGAGAACGATCTGCTGAGCTTCGAGGGCAGCCCCCGGGCGGTGGGAGCCTTCGCACGCGAGCTGGGCCTAAAGATCGTGGCCTTCCAGCCCTTTCGCGACTTCGAAGGGATGCCCGAGCCCCAGCGCAGCCGGGCCCTGGAGCGGGCCGAGCGCAAGTTCGACCTGATGGAGGAGATGGGCACGGATTTACTCCTGGTGTGCTCGAACGTCTCCCCCCACAGCCAGGGGGGCCTGGACCGGGCCGCCGAAGATCTGCGCGAGTTGGGCGAGCGGGCCGCGAAGCGGGGCCTACGGGTGGGCTTCGAGGCCCTGGCCTGGGGCCGGCACATCCACGACTACCGCGACGCCTGGGAGGTAGTGCGCCGGGCCGACCACCCCCACGTGGGCACCATCCTCGACAGCTTTCACATCCTGGCCCAGAGCCTTCCCCTCTCGGTGATCCCCCGCATCCCCAAGGAGAAGATCTTCCTGGTGCAGGTGGCCGACGCGCCCAGGCTGGAGATGGGCCTGCTGCCCTGGAGCCGCCACTTCCGCAACCTCCCCGGACAGGGCCAGCTTCCCCTGGCGGAGTTCATGCGGGCGCTGGTCGCCACCGGCTATGCGGGCTTTGTCTCCCTGGAAATCTTCAACGACCAGTTCCGCTCCGTCCCTCCGCGGGAGGTGGCTTTGGACGGTTACCGCTCGCTGGTGTACCTGCGAGAGTTGGCCGACCCCCAGAGCCTGCCGCCGCCGCCGGAGTGCCGTGGGGTGGGCTTCATCGAGTTTTGCGCCAGCGAGGGTGAGGCAGCAGAGCTGGAAGGGCTGCTACAGCGCATGGGGTTTCGCCGCACCCGAAAGCACCGCTCCAGGCAGGTGAGCCTGTGGCAGCAAGGCCGCATCAACCTGGTGGTCAACGCCGAGAACGAGGGCTTTGCCCACGCCTACAACCTCGTACACGGCACCTCGGTGTGCGCGCTGGCCCTCGAGGTCGCCGCACTGCAACCGGCTTTGGCCAGGGCCGAGGCCTACCGCGCGGCCCCCGCCGTGCTGCCGGAGCAACCCCTGCCCGCGCTGCGGGGCCTGGAGGGCAGCCTGCTGTACCTGCTGGAGCCCCATTCCCCCTGGGCCGAAGACCTCGAGCCGCTGGAGAGCGCGGGGCCGGGGGTGGGCCTGGAGGCGGTAGACCACGTGGCCCAGGTGATGCCCCCCGCCCGGCTCCTGTCCTGGAGGCTCTTCTACCGCACGGTGCTGGGCCTGGAAGCCTCTGACCTCACCGAGATCTCCGACCCCAGCGGCCTGATCCAGAGCCAGGCCATGCAAAATCCCGAACGCTCCTTGCGGCTGGTGCTCAACGCCTCGCAGAACACCGGCACCCTGGCCTCGCGCTTTCTGAACGCCTACTACGGGGGCGGGGTGCAGCACATCGCCTTCGCTACCTCCGACATCTTCGCCACCCTGGAAGCGCTGGAGGCCAACGGGGTGAAGCTTTTGCCCATCCCGGAGAACTACTACCTCGACCTCGAGGCCCGCTACGCGCTGGAGAGCGAATTGCTGGAATCCATGCGTCGCCACAACGTACTCTACGACCAGAGCGAAGAGGGGGAGTTCTTTCATGCTTATACCCAGACCTTCGCCGACCTGTTCTTTTTCGAGATCACGCAGCGGCGCAACTACGATGGCTTCGGCGCGGTGAACGCGCCCGTTCGTATAGCGGCTCAGGTGCGCCAGATTCGCCAGGCGCTACACAATTTGGAGACGCAATTTTAGCCGAAGCCAGATCATAGGGCGTACTTTTCGAAAGCCTCGGGCTCGAAGCGGCAGCCCCGGAGCTCGTCCCAGTACAGCCAGCCCTCGCGCAGAGGGGGGAACTCCAGGAAACTGCCCTGGGCCTTGAGGTGGAAGGCCAACTCGCAGGGCTCGGTCACGGGCTCGAGGAAGGCCAGCAGCGCGCTGTGATAGGTGCCGAAGCTCGACAGCGCCTGCGAGCCTACCATCACCCCCTTGCCCGCCTGCTGGGCCAGCCCCATCATGGCCAGGCTCTGGGTGTAGCCGGTGCGGGCGGGCTTGACGTTGAGGATGTCGAAGGTGTCGAGTTGCAACTCGCGGCGCAGGTCGCGGGGGGTGAAGCAGGAGTCGTCGGCGATGAAGCGCAGCCAGCGCCTCTCGCGCAGGGCCTTTCTGGCCCTGATTTCCTCGATGGGCAGGGGCTCCTCCACGTACGACAGCCCGGCGGCGGCCCAGGCCTTGAGGTAGCGCTCGCCGCTCTCAGGCTCGAGGGTCTCGTTTGCGTCGGCGTAGAGGTCGGCTTCGGGGAAGTGCTGCTTGAGCAGCTCCAGGCGCTTCAGGTCGCCCTCCAGGTCACGCCCGACCTTGACCTTGAACACCCGCACCCCCGCCGCCCAAACCGCCTCGGCGTCGCGCAGCATCTCCTCGGGGTCGGCGATGCCCAGGATGTAGCTCACCCGCACCCGGGAGTGCTGGGGCTCGAGGGCCTGCCACAGCTCCTGGCCCTGCGAGCGGGCCCAGGCCTCCCACAGCGCGATGTCCAGCCCGCCCTTGGTGGTGAGGTGGCCGGGGAAGCCCCCCAACACCGCCTGGATGGCCTCGGCGTCCTCCACCTCCAGGCCCAGCAGCCGGGGGGCGAGGTACTCCAGCGCGGCCAGCACGGTGGCCTGGGTTTCGCCGTAGATGGTGGGGCGCGGCGGGATTTCGGCCCGGCCCACCGAGCCGTCGGAGAGGCTGACCTCCAGCAGCACGTGCTCCATGGCCTCCATCTCGCTGGCCTTGCCCCAGCGCAGCGCCCCCCGCAAAGGGATGCGGAAGGGCCGGGCCCGGATGGCGTCAATGCTGGGCATGGATCCTCCTCACCAACTCCCCAATCTGATGGGCTTCCTCGGCGACGCTCAGGGTCTCGGTGTCGAGGAAGAGGGCGCGGGGGTGACCCCCCAGCAAGCGCCGGGGCCCCTCGGGGCTGTAGTTCTTGCGCTCCTCGGCCACGATCTTGAGCTTGGCCAGCAGCTCCTGAGCGGGGAACCCCCAGGACATGGCTTGCTCGAGCTCCTCCTCCGAGAACACTCCCTGGGCCACGGCGCGAATCTCGCTCTCGTCGGTGGAATCCAGCCTCACCCGGTCGAAGCGGTCCCCGCGCCCTAGCAGGCGCGCGAGGCGGGTGAGGTCGCGGGCCTCGAGCACCACGAAGTGAGCCAGGGGCAGGTGCTCGAGCGCATAGGCTACCTCGGCTTCCCCCCGCAAGCCGTCGAAGAGCAGCGGCCAGGTGGGCAGGGTACGGGCCCGGCTCAGGGCCTCGGCCACCCCGCCGGGGTGCGTTTCGCGGAAGCGCCGGGTCAGGGCGAAGCGCTCAGCACGGTCGAGGGTTTTGCCCTCGGCTCCGAACAGGGGCAGCACGTAGCGATCGACCACCTCGCGCCGGTCGGGCAGGGTGGGGTAGGCCAGGGCCTCGAGCAGGCTGCTCTTGCCCACGCCGGTGAGGCCCACCAGCACCAGCAGGGGCAGCTCGGGGAGGGCTCTGGCCTCGGCGGGAGGGGTCTCGGAGGGGAGGAAGAGCGGGTGGCGCATCAGGTCATACCTTACCCGATGTCGCGCCGGGCTAACCCCTAAGCCCTGTTATGATGGCGTGGGTCTGGAGGTTTCCAGGATGAAGCGAATTCTCCCAATCCTCACGTTGCTATTCGGACTGGCCTTTGCCCAGGTTCCGGCCTACCCCGAGAACACCGCCGGTCTGGGCTTCACCGTGGGCAAGAACCTGGCCGTGCAGGCCGGTGTCAACCTGCCGCTGCTGGGCTTCGACACCGGGCTCGACCTCGAGCTCAACCCTCTGGCTGCCGGAGGGGTCGAGGTCTGGACCCTCAGCCGCCTCAACCTGATCCCGGCGTTGGTGGTGGGCGACCTCTCGATGTCGGTGGGGGTGGGCCTGGACCTGCGCTACGCGGCCAAGAACGGGGTAGCCGCTCCCTCCTTCGGCACTCACCTGGGGCCTACGGCCACCCTCGAGCTTCCGGGCAGCGCCCTCTCGGCCTACCTGGGGCTGGGATACCAGAACGGCTTCAGCCTGGCCTACGGGGTAGGCTTTCGCGCTTACCTCGACCCCGTCGCCCTCGAGATCGCCCTCACCGACCGCTACTGGCTCAAGCTATCGGCGCTTTACCTGTGGTAGGGCTCGAGGTCACGCCCCACCTGCATGAGATTTCGTCTTAATCCAGCGCACCTCTTCGCCCTGCCTGCGGCAGGGCTTTTGGTGCTGTTTTTGCTCTACCCCTTCCTTGACGTGCTGCGCTTTTCGACTTGGGACTGGTCAGGGCTCTCCGAGCCCAAGCCGGTGGGGCTGCAAAACTACCGCGACATCCTCACCGATCCCGACTTCGGGCGCAGCCTGCTGACCACGCTGGGGCTGGCCCTGCTGACCCTGCCGCCCTTCATCGTCCTCTCGGTGCTGCTGGCCCTGGCCCTCGACGGCCAGCGCTACGAGCGGGCCATCAAGGCGCTGCTGTTCCTGCCAGGATTGGTCACGCTGGGCGGGGCCTCGGTGGCCTGGTACACGCTGTTCTCGCCGGAGTACGGAGCGCTGGCGAGCCTGATCCCCATCCCGCGCTGGGACCAGGAGGTGTTCTGGGCGCTGGTGCTGATCGCGCTGTTCACCCTCTGGCGGCACATGGGCTACGGGGTGCTGGTGGTCTCGGCCCGGCTGAAGGGCATTCCCAGGACCTTGCTCGAGGCCGCCGCCGTGGACGGGGCCTCGCCCGCCGAGGCCTTTCGCTACATCACCTTGCCCCTGCTGCGCCCGGCCATCACCTTCTTGGTGGTCATCGGCACGGTGCTTTCCTTGCAGTCCTACAGCGCGGTGTTCCTGCTCACGCGGGGCGGCCCCTTCGGGGGAACGCGGGTGCTGGGCTACTACCTCTACGAAACCGGCTTCGAGAACTTCCGCCTGGGCTACGCCGCCGCCGTCACGGTAGTCATCCTGCTCCTGACGCTGTTCTTCGCCCTGGCCCAGGCCCGCTTGCTGCGAGGGGGGGAGCATGAGTAGGGTCGTACGTCGTACGTCCTACGTCGTACGCCAGCGAAAAGGGCGTAGGGTTTTTGGCTATCGGCTACCGGCTATCGGCTACCGGCTATCGACCCTCGATGCTGCCAGGAGGCCCGCGTGATCCGCCACCTCTTCGTCTTTACCGTGGCCTTCCTGGTGGGCCTGCCCTTCTTGTGGATGGCCTACGCGGCCTTCATCCCGCCCGAGCGGGTCTTCGCCGGGGAGTTCTTCAGCTTACAGTTCAGCCTCGCCAACTTCGCGGTGCTCTCGAGGGGAGTGTTCTGGGAGGGCTTTTGGGGGCGCTTGCTGTTTTCGGTGCTGCTGTCGGGGAGCGTTACCCTGCTGCAACTGTTCACCGCTTTCCTGGCGGCCTACGCCATCCGGGAGGGGGCGCGGCTGTTGCCCTTCTTCCTGGTGATGCTGGCCATTCCCGCCGAGTTGCTGCTGGTGCCGCTGTACGGCCTGCTGCAAGGGTTGGGCATTCTGGATACGGTCTGGGCGCTGGTGCTGCCCTTCGCGGCTAGCCCTTTCATCGTCTACTTGCTCTACCAGGGCATGAAGACCGTGCCGGCGGAGCTGCTCGAGGCCGCCCGGCTGGACGGGGCGGGCAACCGGGTGATCCTGAGCGCAATCCTGCTGCCCCTGCTGCGGCCCCAGCTCATCGCCGCCGGGGTGCTGAGCTTCGCCGCCCACTGGAACCTGGTGCTCTACCCACGTATCGTGGCCGGGAGTGAGCAGCTCAAGACGGTGCAGACCTGGATTACCGACCTCCAACGGCAAAACCCCGCCGACTGGGGGCCCCTCTCGGCGGCGGCGCTGGCGGCCACCCTTCCCCTCATCGTGATCTACCTGATCTACGAACGGCGCATCGTGGAGACCTTTGAGGAAGGGCTCAAAGGCTGAAGCTGAAGGTAGAGGAGGGGGCTTTGAGCGCTAGGCCCAGAGTTTTAATCTGCCGCCGTGACACACTACGGCAGACCGGGCCGCACCCGGAGTTGGAGGCTAGATGCACCGTGTTTTGATGCTGCTCGTGCTTTTGCTGGGCTTGCCTGCCATGGCCCAGCGCCCAACCGAGGTCGTCTTCTGGCATACGGCGGGTCCGCCCGCCCAGGAACTCTTCGAGGGCTTCATCAAGGAGTTCAACGCCCAGCAGAAGGACTACCGCATCACCTATCGCTTCGTGGGTGACTACCGCGAGGGCGGGATCAAGCTGCTGGCCGCGCTGCGCTCGGGCGGAGCCCCCAACCTCTTCCACGGGGAGATTTCCTTCCTGGGCCGCATTGTGCAGGAGGGGCTGGGGGTGGCGCTGGACGCTTATCTCACGGGGATTCCCAACGACTTCTATCCGGCCTTCTTCGAGACCGGCAAGGTGCGGGGCCAGACCTATGGCCTGCCCATCGGCCTGTCGGTGCCGGTGTTTTTCTACAACGCCGACCAGTTTAGCGCTAAGGGCCTCAAGGCTCCGGCGAGCTGGGAGGATGTGGCCAGCGCGGCTCAGAAGCTCACCAGCCGGGCTGCCAAGGGGTATATCGTCTCCTCGGACATCTACAGCTTCAACGTGCTGGTGATGAGCCGGGGCGGAAGCCTGGTGAACAAGGACGGCAAGCCCAACTTCACCGACGCGAGGGTGGTGGAGTCACTGGAGTACCTGCAGGAGTTGGTGAAGAAGGGGGTCGCCCAGAGCCGCAACATCGCCGAGGCCCAGTTCTCGGTGGCCGATTTCCTGCGTACTAAGGCCTTCATGGGCATCGCCCCCATCACCACCTGGCCCCTCATCGAAGACCGCGCTCCCATCCCCTTCAAGCTCGGCGTCACGGCAGTGCCCCGCGTGGCCGGAGGCAAAGTGCCCCTGGCCGGGGGCGCGCTGATTCCCCTCAAGGGGGTTTCCCCCGAGCAGGTCAGGGGCATCGTGGCCTTCTGGAAATACCTGATGGAGCCGGAGAACATCGCCAAATGGGTCAAGACCACCTATTACATGCCCATGCGCCGCGCGGCCCAGCCGCTGCTGGAGGACTGGTACAGAGCCGACCCTCGCCGCCGGGTGGCCTTCGCCCAGGTCGAGGACGCCGGCATCTGGCTGCAAGACCCCGAATTCGTGCTGTGGTATGGCTTCCTCGAGGAAGCCCTCGAGCGGGCCCTCAAGGGCGGAATCAGCGCCAGGGCCGCGCTCGAGGAGGCGCAGCGCAAGGCGCTTCAGGTGGAGCGGAGGTAGGTCGATGGCCGGTAGGCGATAGCTGATAGTCAAGCGCAAGACGCAAGACGCCGGTCGTACGTCCTACGCGAGACGCAAGACGCCTTGGCCCTCGACCCTCGACAAGCCACGAGCCACAAGCTGACGGTTGATGGCTTACCGCTCCCCACCCCTCACACCGGCCTTCCCGCCATCATGAAGCTGGCGGTCATGCCGCCATCGACGGGCAGGATGGCTCCGGTGATGAAGCTCGCGGCTTCGGAGGCCAGGAAGAGCACGGCCTGGGCTACCTCCTCGGGTTTGCCCAGCCGTCGCAGGGCGTGCAGGTCCTCCCAGTCGCGGCGGGTCTGCTCGGGGTTCTCGGAGAGGTCGATGGCCTCGAGCACCCCCTCGGTGGCGATGGCGCCGGGGGCTACCGCGTTGACCCGGATGCCCAGGGGGGCCAGGTCCAGCGCCAGCGAGCGGGTCAGGTTGACCAGCCCTCCCTTGGAGGCGTTGTAGGCGACGTTGTTTTGCTCGGCGAAGAGGCCCTGCACGCTGGCGATGTTGACAATGGCGCCTCCGCCGTTTTTGTTCATCTCGCGGGCGGCCAGGGCCGAGAGGTGCATGGGCGCGGTGAGGTTGACCTCCAGCACTTGCTGCCAGTTGTCCAGTGACACCCGCAGGGCCGATCCCGGAGCCGAGATGGCCGCGTTGTTGATCAGCACGTTGACCCCTCCCCACTGCCGCACGGCCTCGTGGATCAGGCGCTCGCGGTCGTGGGGTTGGGCGATATCGGCGTGGACGAAAAAAGCCCCCATCTTCCGGGCTACCTCGGCTCCCTCGGGGCGCACGTCGCACAGCACCAGCATGGCTTCCTGAGCGGCGAAAGCTTCCGCGACCGCTCGCCCGATGCCCCTGGCGGCCCCGGTGACCAGTACCACCTTGCCCTGGAACATGGGCAGAGTCTAACTCGAGGCTGCTGAGGGTGACGGGGTTCACCGCATCAGCCAGCCCATCAGCCCGCTCAGCAGGCGGCTGCGCTGCTCGGAGGGGAGGGCCTCGAGGCCGAAGGCCAGGTAGACCACCCGGCCCGAGCCGAAGCTGCTCATGGTCCCGGCGGCGATCCCGCCGGACTGGGCCAGCAGGCGAGGCTCGAGCCGCTCCTTGAGGCCCCTCTTCTCCCGCTTGCCCTTCTGGCGGGAGGGGCGGGGGTCGGTAGACTGAGCCTGAACCTGGGCGAAGTCGCCTCCGGCCTCCCACAGCAAGGCCGCTTCCGCTCCGCTCAGCACCCGCACCGCCGAGGGGTAGTACTGGTTGCGCAGCCCATCGCCGCTCATCAAGGTGTAGCGGCCCCCGCCCAGGCTGCCGAGGGCGACGAGGCTCAGCGTGCCCGAGCTGTCGGCCTCGAGTTCGGCCTTCAGCACCTCACGGTAGAAGGCACTGCCGCCGATGTCGTAGCCCAGGTCCTGCCCGCTGAGGAGCAGCCGGCCCCCACCCTGGAGGTAGCTGCGCAGGTTCTGCCGGTCGCTTTGGCTGAGGGTGTCGCTCCAGGCTTCGCCCAGGATCCACAGCACCAGCGGATAGCGCCTGAGCTGCTCGAGCGAGACCGCGCCCGCGCTGTGCACGGCGTGGGTATCGAAGGGAACCTTCAAGGAGCGAAGGGTGGCCTCGATGGGCGTGGCGGCGTCGGGGGAGAGGCCCGCGTCGTCATCGACCACCAGGATGCGGCCCGGAGCGCTGGCGCTGCTGAAGTTGAGGGTGAGGCTGCGCGAAACCCGCTGCCCGTCACTGTCGTAGGCGAAGACGGTGAGGGTGTTGGCACCGGGCTTGAGGAAGCCGGCAGTATGGGCGAAGCGCACGCTGGGGCCGGGGTCGATGCGGATGTCTTCCTCGGGCTCGCCGTTGAGCTTGAAGGTGACCCGGCTTATGCCGCGGTCGTCGCTGGCCTGCCCCTCGAGGCGCACGGTGTTGCTAGAGACGGTGGAGCCATCCAGCGGCTGGCTGAGGCTGAGGCTGGGCGCGGCGTTGCCAGAGGGTGGAGGCGGGTTCCTGGGGCCTTCGCCCACATCCACCCCGAGCCGTTGGAGGGCTGCGCTGAGGTTGATCAGCCCGCGCCCGGCGCTGTTGGCGCTGCCCACGGGCCGGGCGCTGTCGAAGAGGGCCTGCTCGAGGGTGCCCCCCGGCGTGCCTGGCCTAGCCGACAGCAGCAAGGCCGCACCGCCCGCCACCAGCGGCGTGGCCATCGAGGTGCCGCTCATCGCCATGTAGCCGCCCCCCGGCACCGCCGAGACGATGCCCACCCCTGGAGCCACCAGGTCGGGCTTGCTCAGCACGCGGTAGTAGGGGTAGTCCCACAGCACCGGCCCCCGGCTGCTGAAGGGGGCCACCTGGTCGTTTGGGTCGGTGGCCCCCACCCCCAGCGCGTCGGGCAGGTTGCCCGGCGAGGCGGTGCTCTCGGCGGCGGGGCCGAAGTTGCCGATGGCGTAGACCCCCACGATGCCCAGAGCCCTGACCCTCTCCACGATGGAGGCGAACTCGGGCCAGGCTCCCTGCACCGCCAGCGACAGCGAGAGCACCTGCACCCCCTGCTCGATGGCCCACTCCATCCCCCCGATGATCTGGGCCAGGGTGCCCCCGCCCTCCGGCAGCACCAGCGCCGAGACCAGCCGAGCCTCGGGGGCGACGCCCACCTCGTTGCCTACCAGCAGCCCGGCGGTGTGGGTGCCGTGGGTGTCGGTGTCGTGGGGGCTGGCAGGCGAGGGGTTGCCCTCGCTGTCCACCACAGTGAAGGCCGCGATCTTGCCGGCCAGCGCCGGGTGGCTGCCGTCGAGGCCGGTGTCCAGGTGCCCGATCTTCACGCCCTGTCCCCGGAAGCCAGCGGCCCACAACTCGGTGGCCTTGATGCGCTCGAGCGCCCACCTCGAGCCCTCCGGCACGCTGCTGCCCTGGATCCGGGGCCTGGGCAGTTGCACCCGGCGGTTCTCGTAAACCCGCCGGACGCCCGGAGTGTTGGCCAGCGCGGCCACGGCGTTGGCCGGCAGGCGCACCAGGAAGCTCTGGTTAAGCCAGAAACCCTTGAGGGGCCTGACCCTGAGCTTGAGTTTCTGCACCTCGAGCTGTTGCTTGAGCCCTCTCAGGAGGCTCTGCCGGGTCTGACCGGGAGACAGCCCCCCTGCCTCCATCTCCACGATGACTTCGACGGTGCCGCCCTGGGCCAGCCGTTGCCGGAGCTTCTCGTCTACTTTGTTCTGGGCCAGGCCCAGGCTACACAGCACCAGAGCCACAATGGCCAGGATGTTCTTCATGAGCCCAGCGTACTGAAGGGAGATTTGCGCCGATTAGGTGACCCTTTACCTCGCTTAGCTCAGGGCTCATGCCTCTCCAATACAGCGCTAGGATTCGACACCGCCTGACTATGTTGCAATCCCCTTGCGGGGCTTTTTGTTTGCATCGCTGCATGACGGCCAGGCGGCCCAGGGGTACAACGATTCGGGGGTTGCAATCCCCTTGCGGGGCTTTTTGTTTGCATCGCCGGGGCTGTGACCGGCTGGAATATCCGGGAATTCACGTTGCAATCCCCTTGCGGGGCTTTTTGTTTGCATCAGGCACATGCACACCTAGGCGCAGGCTGCCCCAGGGCTAGGGTTGCAATCCCCTTGCGGGGCTTTTTGTTTGCATCCAACCATCTTCTACGGTGGTGACACCATGGAGTGGAACCACCATGTTGCAATCCCCTTGCGGGGCTTTTTGTTTGCATCGCAATGGGCGAAAGGAGCCAATCAAAGCTATCCTGGAGTGTTGCAATCCCCTTGCGGGGCTTTTTGTTTGCATCCCCGATTGGAGGAGCTGCGACGCAAGGCGGCAGCGTCGTAGCGTTGCAATCCCCTTGCGGGGCTTTTTGTTTGCATCGGGAGTCCGTTGGGGCTAGTCCCCACTCCCAGGAATACCCAAGTTGCAATCCCCTTGCGGGGCTTTTTGTTTGCATCGAAGCCCCCAGAAGGGGCCAAGATGATGGTAATGGAGGTGTTGCAATCCCCTTGCGGGGCTTTTTGTTTGCATCAAATGGCAAAATCCCAGAAGTCCGACTTCCTCACTGAGGTGCGTTGCAATCCCCTTGCGGGGCTTTTTGTTTGCATCACCATGAGCGACGAGGAGGTGGTAGCACTAGCCGCCTCCGAGTTGCAATCCCCTTGCGGGGCTTTTTGTTTGCATCCAGAGGGAGCGCCCAAGGAAAGGAGGAGGAATGGCAAAGGTTGCAATCCCCTTGCGGGGCTTTTTGTTTGCATCCTCGTAATCGATGTACTCATAGGCGAATAGCTTGAAGCCCGGTTGCAATCCCCTTGCGGGGCTTTTTGTTTGCATCTTAGGGCGCTGCTGGCCCCTGCGCTGCGGCGCAGGGCCGTCGTTGCAATCCCCTTGCGGGGCTTTTTGTTTGCATCTTAGGGCGCTGCTGGCCCCTGCGCTGCGGCGCAGGGCCGTCGTTGCAATCCCCTTGCGGGGCTTTTTGTTTGCATCCCGCAGGGCCTGCGCAGCCGCCGTAGAGGCCCTTCAGGTTGCAATCCCCTTGCGGGGCTTTTTGTTTGCATCAGCATACCCCCAAAAACACCGTTCTGTACAGGTGCCCCAGGGGGTAGTTTTATGAGAAAAGCGAGTTATCCACAGGTAGGCTGTGGATAACTGCGAAAAAAGTGACGTTTATAGCGACGGGCGCTTACTTTCCTGCGCATTTAGATTTTTTATCGCAGGGATTTGCGATAGGAGTGGGAAGAACTCGTTTTCAAAGTGCACTCCGAGCAGGCCCGGCAAGGGGATTATACCAGTTTGCGCAAAACATAACGGGTCGTTTTGGGAGAGGGGTTTTGTGTGCTCCAGGACGAGGCAGGGACGGGTTTTTCATGAGGGATGGGTGCGATTGCGAAGGGATTTTTCGTGGGCTAGAGGATCAGGTAGTCGGGGTTCTCGAGCCTACGACCCAGGCCCAGAACCTCCACCGCTCCCCCACAAGGGAGATGCGGACGCCATCTTCTGTAAGAGCTGCTTGAACGGCTCGAGCCGAAGCAGTGCAGGGGGATCGAGTTCAACCCTGGCGGGTTTTGCCGTCGTAGGTCAACAAGGGGCCATAAAGCTGGGGCCTGCGGTCGCGGAAGAAGCCCATTCCGGCCCTGAAAGCGCGGGCCCTGGCAAAGTCGAGGTCGGCGTAGAGCAGCCCTTCCTCCTCGGGGCCGAACTCGGCGATCTTGTTGCCCATGTAGTCGCTGATGAAGCTGTGGCCGTAGAAGGTCTGCTGCGTGCCCTCGATGGTCTCGGTGCCTACGCGGTTGGGCGCGGCGAGGTAGACCACGTTGCTCACCGCGTGGCCGATCATGGCCCGCTGCCACATGTCCTTGGTGTCGATACCTCCGGCTTCCTCGGGCTCGGAGCCGATGGCGGTGGGGTAGAGCAGCAGGTCGGCCCCCAGCAGCGCCATGATGCGGGCGGCCTCGGGGTACCACTGGTCCCAGCAGATGCCCACCCCAATGCTCCCGAAGCGGGTGTGCCACACCTTGAAGCCGGTGTCGCCGGGGTTGAAGTAGTACTTTTCCTCGTAGCCGGGGCCGTCGGGGATGTGGCTCTTGCGGTAGACGCCCATCAGGCTGCCGTCGGCGTCGATCATGGCCAGGCTGTTGTAATGGGCCTGTCCGCAGCGCTCGAAGAAGCTGACGGGCAGCACTACCCCAAGCTCCTTCGCCAGGGCCTGGAAGCGGGGGATGAAGGGGTGGTTCTCGAGGGGGTGGGCCAGGCGGAAGAACTCCTCGCGCTCCTTCTGGCAGAAGTAGAGGTTCTCGAAGAGTTCGGGCAGCAGCACGATTTGGGCCCCGTTGGCGGCGGCCTCACGGATGAAGCGCTCGGCCTTGGCCAGGTTCTCCTCGAGCACCTCGCTCATGCGCATCTGCACGATGGCCAGCCTGGGCACGCTCAACCTCCCGCCCAGATTCGCCCGACGGGCTGCTGCTGGGTCACGCAGTGGAAGGCTCCGCCTCCGGTGATGAGGTTGCGGGCCATCAGGCCGATCACCTGGCGCTCGGGGAAGACCTTGCGCAGTACCTCGAGGGCCTTCTCGTCGTTGGGGTCGCCGTACACCGGCACCAGCACCGCGCCGTTGGCGATGTAGAAGTTGGCATAGGTGGGGGGTAGGCGGGTTTCCTCGAGGTAGAGCGGGTTCTTGGGCAGCGGGAGCTTGACGATCTGGAAGCCCCCCAGGCTCTCGAGGATCTCGAGGTTCTCCCGCAAGGGCCAGTAGTTGGGGTCGGCTTCGTCCTCGCACACGGCACTCACGATGGTGTGCTCGCGCGCGAAGCGGGCGATGGTGTCGATGTGCCCGTCGGTGTGGTCGCCCTCCAGGCCCTCGCCCAGCCAGATCACGCTGTGGATGCCCAGGTAGTCGCGCAGGTAGCCCTCGAGGTCCTCCTCGTCGAGGTGGGGGTTGCGCTCCGGCGAAAGCAGGCACTGGCGGGTGGTGAGGCACACCCCCTGGCCGTTGACCTCGAGGCTGCCCCCCTCCATCACGATGCCCGCGCGCCAGAGCTTGCCGCCCAGGATGCGGGCCATGTGGGTGGGGATCTGGTTGTCGAGCTGGGCGGGGTACTTTCCTCCCCAGCCGTTGAACTCCCAGTCGGTGAGCGCGACTTCCTCGCCCCGCCTCACGAAGATGGCCCCGCTGTCGCGCAGCCACAGGTCGTTGTGGGGAATGCGGTGCAGGGTGACGTTGGCGCTGTTGAGCCGGGCCCTGGCATCGGCCTCCGACTCCTCGTCGGCCACGATCAGGTGGACCGGCTCGAAACGGGCCAGCGTGTCCACGAAGGCGGCGAACTCCCGGCGCACGGGCTCGAGGTAGCCCATCCACTGCTCCTCGTCGTGGGGCCAGGCCGTCCAGGTCGCAGCATGGGGAGCCCACTCGGCGGGCATGGCGAAGCCGAGGGCTCGGGGAGTGAGGGTCGTCTCCACAAGTCCATGATCCTAGCACAACCACATGAGCAGTGACTCGGCAAAACACGACGCAAAACGCCACTCGGTCGTGGTTTTGGCTCTTCAGCCTTGGGCGCTCGAGCCTCAACGATTGGGCTCGCTTAGCTGCCCGATGCCGCTGGTGATCTGGTCGTCGGAGAGGTAGTCGGCCCAGGTCTCCAGGTGGCCTGCGTCGCCCACCGTCAGCGCGCTGCCTTCGGGGTAAAGCAGGCGGGTGATGGAGGTGTTCTGAATGTGGAATTTGCGCCAGGAGAGACCTTCTAAGCCCAGCACCACCTTGAGCGCAGCCCGGATCACGCCGCCGTGGGCCACGGCGATGAAGCGTCCTTCGGGCAACTCACGCAGGAAGTCCTCCACCCGGCGGGCCACGTCGGCCATGCTCTCCCCGCCCGGGCGCGGGGTGTTCCAGGGGTCGGTGCTCACCGCCTGGAAGTACTCGGGGAACTCCCGCCGGATCTCCTCGTGCAGCTTGTTTTGCAGTTTCCCCACGTTGATCTCACGCAGGCGGGGCTCGAGCCACAGGTCAAGGCCCAGGTTCTCGGCGATGGGCCGCGCGGTCTGCAAGGCGCGGGTGAGGTCGGAGGTGTAGAGCGCGTCGAAGGCGAGGTGACTGTTCTTGAGCCGCTCGGCCACCCGGAAGGCCTGGGAGACCCCCTTGGGCGACAGCGGCACGTCGAGCTGACCCTGGAGCCGGCTTTCGGCGTTCCAGGCGGTTTCCCCGTGGCGGATCAGCCAGATTTCGGTCATAGGCCAGGTCAACTACGCTCTACCCCACTACCCCACCGTCACGCCCCGACCCTCGAGCGTCTTTCCTACACGATACCCCATACCCAGGCACTCCAGAACCGGGGTTACCTCACTTTCCCTGACCACGATCAGGTAGCCCAGGCCCATGTTGAACACGCGGAACATCTCCTCTGGGGCGACGTTCCCAGCCTGCTGGATCAGGCGGAAGAGGGGAGGGACGGGCCAGGTGCCCACCTCGATGTGAGCCCCCACCCCCTCGGGCAGCACCCGCGGCAGGTTTTCGTAGACTCCGCCCCCGGTGATGTGGGCCATGGCCCGCACCTCGAGCCCGCTGTCCAGCAGGCGCGAGACGGGCTCGAGGTAGCTTTTGTGGGGCTCGAGCAGCGCCTCGCCCAGGCTGCGGCTTAGTTCGGGGTGGGGCTGGTTCAAGTCCCAGCCCTCGAAGACCTTGCGGGCCAGGCTGTAGCCGTTGGTGTGCAGCCCCGAGGAGGGCAGGGCGATGATGACGTCGCCGGGTTCGACCCTTGAGCCGTCTACGATGCGGCTCTTCTCGACCACGCCCACGATGGTGCCCACCAGGTCCAGCCCGCCCGGATGGTAGACCCCCGGCATCTCGGCGGTTTCGCCGCCCAGCAGGGGCATCCCGGCGGCCTTGCAGGCTTCGGCCAGCGACTCCAGCACCGCGCCCAGCACCTCGGGCTCGAGGCGGCTGCTGGCGACGTAGTCCAGGAAAAACAGCGGCCTGGCCCCCTGCACCAGCAGGTCGTTGACGCAGTGGTTGACGATGTCGAAGCCGAGGCCCCCCCAGCGTCCGGTCTGGGCGGCCAGCATCGTCTTGGTGCCCACCCCGTCGGTGGAGGCCACCAGCACCGGCTGCCGCATCCCCTGGAGCCTTCGAGCGTCGATCATCCCCCCGAAGGCCCCGATGCCTGCGAGCACCTCAGGGGTGTAGGTGGACTTGATGCGGGCGGCGGCGGCCTTGAGGGCCCCGGCCTTGCGGTCGATGTCTACCCCGGCGTCTTCGTATTTCATGTTGTTCCTCGTTCAGGTCGGCTCAGGCCAGTTGCACGCCGATGACCTCGGCCAGCAGTTGCCGCACCACCTCGGGCTTGGCGGTGCCCTTGCTCTCCTTCATCACCTGGCCCAACAGCGCGTTGATGGCCTGGAGCTTGCCGTCTTTGATCTGCTGCACCACGGCGGGGTTGGCGGTGACGACCTTCTCGACCAGGGCGCGGATAGCTCCGGCGTCCACCACCACCTTCAGGCCGCGCTCTCGCACCAGTTGCTCGGGGTCGGCCCCCTCCATCACCTCGGGGAGCAGGTTCTTGGCCACGCGGCTGGTGATCTCGCCCTTCACGAACAGCCCCACCAGGCGGCCTAAGTGCTCGGGGGTGAGGCGGGTGTCCTGGATCTCGAGCCCCCGCTCGTTGAGGTAGCCGGCCACGTCGGCGTTGAGCCAGTCGGCCAGCTTCTGCGGCTCGCCGCCGTAGGCCCGAAGCGCCTCGTCGAAGAAGCGGGCCAGCGAGGCGTTGTAGGCCAGGATTTCCGCGTCGTAGGGGCGCACGCCGCTGGCCACGTAGCGCGCGAACTTCTGGGCCGGAAGCTCGGGCATGGCCGCGCGCAGGCGCTGCAGCCACTCCTCGCTCACCACGATGGGCGGCAGGTCGGGCTCGGGGAAGTAGCGGTAGTCGGACTCGCCCTCCTTCAGGCGCATCACGTAGGTTTTGCCCCCGCCCTCGTCCCAGCCCAGCGTGGCCTGCTCGACCCTGCGCCCCAGGCGCAAGAGCTCGGTCTGGCGCTTGATCTCGTACTCGAGCGCCCGCTGCACGCTCTTGAAGGAGTTGAGGTTCTTGATCTCGACCTTGGTGCCCAAGGGCTCGCCCCGGCGGCGCACCGAGACGTTGACGTCGGCGCGCATCTTGCCCTCTTCGGGGTTGGCGTCGGAGATGCCCAGGGTCTGGGCGATGGAGCGCACGTGGCTCAGAAAGACGCGGGCTTGCTCGGGGGTGCGGATGTCGGGCTCGGTGACCATCTCGATCAAGGGCGAGCCCGCGCGGTTGAGGTCGATGAGCGAGTAGTCGCCGAAGTCGGGGTGCAGCGACTTGCCCGCGTCCTCCTCGAGGTGCACCCGCTTGATGCCGATGCGCTCTCCCTCGACCTCGAGCCAGCCGTGCTCGGCGATGGGCAGGTCGTACTGGGAGATCTGGTAGTTCTTGGGCATGTCGGGATAGAAGTAGCTCTTGCGGTGAAACTGCGTCCAGGAAGCGATTTTGCAGTTCAGGGCCAGCCCGAAGATGATCCCGTACTCCACCGCCTTGGCGTTGGTCACGGGCAGGACTCCCGGCAGCCCCAGGTCTACGGGGTGGACGTGGGTGTTGGGTTCAGCGCCAAAGTAGTCCGCCGGGGCGGGCGAAAACATCTTGGTCCTGGTCTTGAGGTGCAGGTGGATTTCCAACCCCACCACCGCTTCGAAATCCGACATACCGCTTCATTATAGGCACAGCCATCGGCCCTCAACTTCTCTAACTCGCCACTTCCTGAGCGTCGGGGGCGATGGCGACCCAGTGCGGCACCTGCAAGCGCTGCCCGCTGACCTTCAGGCCGTCGTGCAGCCGAACCGACAGCGCGGGGAACTGGTTCTCCAGTCGTCGGGGCAGGTATTTTTCGCTCATAAAACGCACCTGGCGGTCGAACCAGTCCCGTCCCGGCCCGTGCCAGCTTCCCGTGGCGAACTTGCGCGGCTCGCCGTTGAAGTCGGGGGAGATGTGGTAGAGCTCGTGTACCAGCACCTCCAGCCGCTCGCGCGGCTCTAAGGTCCAGAAGCGGGTCCAGGCGAAAGCCAGGATGTAGCGGGCCTCGAGGCCCGCCTCGGTGTGCACAGTGGTCAGACGGTACCAGCGCTTGCGAATGCGCCGGAGCCCCGTCGGCAGGGGGTAGCAGCGGGCATAGGTCAGCACGCGCTGAGCCCTGCGCGAGTAGAACAGGGCAAACTGTACCTGCTCCACATCAACGTGCCCCAGGTCGGGCACCCGGCGGCACACCTCGGCTGCCGCCTCCCGCAGCCCCCGGCTGAGGTCGAGGCGGTGGGTCTGGAGTTTGTGGCTGGCTTGCTTGGGCATGGAGCTTTCAGCTTGGCGGATCGGGGCGAGGAGCGGGGTGAGCTTTCTGACAAATAGTCGATGGTCTTACGTCGTACGCGAAGCACAAAACACCCAACGCAGATGCTCATGTCCCTTGCTCGACTTCTGAAGTCTGCTCAGTCGCCCCTGCCGCTCTCGAGCAGCAACTCCTCGCTGGTTTCCAGGCGCACCACGTCGTCTTCGCCCAGGTACTCGCCGCTTTGTACCTCGATGATCACCAGGTCGATGAGGCCGGGGTTGGAGAGGCGGTGCGGGGTGGCGGCGGGGATGTTGATGGATTCGTTGGTCCGTAGCCACAGCTCCTGCTCCCCCCGCACCACCCGCGCGGTGCCCGAGACCACCACCCAGTGCTCGCTGCGGTGGTGGTGCAGTTGCAGTAGCTGGCTCTGGCCGGGCCGGACGACCAGGCGGCGGATGGTGAAGTTGGGGCCTTCTTCGAGCAGGGTGTAGCTGCCCCAGGGGCGTTGCACGGTGCGGTGGCGGTTGGCGGCCTGGTGCTGCTTGGCCTGGAGCTGCTCGACCACCTTCTTCACGTCTTGCACGCGGTCGCGCCGGGCCACCAGCAGGGCGTCGGGGGTGTCGACGATGACCAGCTTCTCCACCCCGATGGCCGCCACCACCCGGCCCTCGCTCTGCACGAAGGTGTCGTGCGCATCCACCAGCACCACGTCCCCGAAGATCCGGTTTCCTTGGGCGTCGGGCGGGACCAACTCGGCGGTGGCGTCCCAGGAGCCCAGGTCGCTCCAGCCGAAGGCCGCGGGCACCACGGCCACCCGGTCGGACTTCTCCATCACCGCGTAGTCCACCGAGATGTTGGGCACCGCCTTGAAGCTCGCCGCGTCGATGTAGCTGGGGCTGCTCTTGGGGCTGCTCTCCCAGCAGCGCAGCACCGCTTCGTAGACCTCGGGGGAGAGGGTCTTGAGGGCTTCGAGGTAGGCCCCGGCCTGGAAGCAGAAGATGCCCGCGTTCCAGGAGAAGGTGCCCTGATCCAAGTAGCCCCTGGCGGTCTCGAGGTCGGGCTTCTCCACGAAGCGCTCGACCCTGAACACCCCCTCGCCCAGCGCCTCGCCCTGCTGGATGTAGCCGAAACCCGTAGCCGGGTAGGTGGGCCTGATGCCGAAGGTGACCAAGTAGCCCTGCCTGGCGGCCCCTTCGGCCTGCTGCACGGCCTGCACGAAGGCCGCCAGGTTGTCTACGAGCTGGTCGGAGGAGAGCACCAGCATCACCGCTTCGGGGCCGTGCCGCTGGGCTGTGTGCAGCGCGGCGAGGGCGATGGCGGGGGCGGTGTTGCGCCTCAGGGGCTCGACCACGTAGCTCAGCTCGAGGCCCTCGGGCAGCTCGGTCGCCGCGTACTCGTTTTTGGTGCTGAAGTAGTGCTCCTGCCCTGTGACGGTGAGCACCTCGCGCACGCCTGGGATGCTCACCGCCCGCAGCAGAGCCTTCTGCAGAAGGCTCTGCCCATCGGGCAGGCGCATGAAGGGCTTGGGATAAAGCTCGCGGGAAACCGGCCACAAGCGCGTGCCGGCCCCACCGGAAAGGATCACGGCAACCATAAATTCACCTAAGCCCTAGAGTAACGCCTGTTCGTAAAACCCTCGTTACCACTAAAGCCCGCCGACGGGGGCGGCAAATCGGCGGCGCGTTACTTGGGTGGGACGAGGAGCTAAGCCCGTGAAATGGGGGGGGTTACGCTCGGGAGGCTCGTCGATGACTGATAGCCAAACGCAAGACGCCAGGGGTCCTACCATACGCAAAACGCCGAACGCCCTTTCTTCCCCCTGGCGCTTCCTCCGGCGTAGGTTTGTTGCTCGTTGGGGGCCTATGGCCCTTCACCGTGGGGTGACCTGGTCCAGCACCCTCGCCAGCCGCTCGAGCACCCGCTCCTTGCCCAGGATCATCAGCAAGTCGAACATGCCGGGGGTCTCGAGCGAGCCGGTGAGGGCGGCCCGCAGGGGCTGCATCACCGCGGCGGTCTTGAGGCCCTTGGCCTCGGCGAAGCCTTTGAGCGCGGGCTCGGTGGTCTCGGGGAGGAAGTTGGGCAAGGAGGCGAGGAGTTCACGCAATTCGCCCAGGAAAGCGAGGCCCTCCTCGAGCTTGGCCCTGGCCTTCTCCTGCATGGGGTAGTCCTCGCGGAAGAAGTAGACCGCCTTCTGCACGAACTCCGACAGCGTCTCGAAGCGGGCCCGCATGGCCGTGATGACCTGCTCGAGGTAGGCCTCGGAGGGGTAGGTGTAGCCGGCGGCCTCGAGGAAGGGTTTGAGCCGCGCGGCCAACTCCTGCAACGAGAGCACCTCGCGGATGTACTTGCCGTTCATCCACTTGAGCTTGGCTAGGTCGAACACCGGCCCGCCCAGGCTGATGCGCCGCAGATCGAAGTGCTCGATCATGTCGGCCACACTGAAGATCTCCCGCCCGTCGGGCATGCTCCAGGCCATGGTGCCCAGGTAGTTCAGCAGCGCCTCGGGCAGGATGCCCTGGGCGCGGTAGCTGTCCACGCTGGTGTCCATCTTGCGCTTGGAGAGCTTGGACTTATCGGGGTTGCGCAGCAGGGGGGTGTGGCACCACACCGGCTCCTCCCAGCCGAAGGCCTTGATGAGCAGGACGTGGAAGGGGGTGCTGGTGAGCCATTCTTCGGCCCGGATGACGTGGGTTACGCCCATGAGGTGGTCATCCACCATGGCCGCGAGGTGATAGGTAGGGTAGCCATCGGCCTTGAGCAATACCTTGTCGTCGAGATGGGCGTTGTCGAACTCCACCGGCCCACGCAGCAGGTCGTTGACGACGGTCTTGCCCTCCAGGGGCACCCTGAGCCGGATGACGTGGGGCTCCCCGGCAGCCGCCCGGCGCTCGGCCTCTTCGCGGGGGTAGTCGCGGTAGCGACGGTTGTAGCCCTGCTCCTGCTTTCCGGCCTTGCGGGCTTCCTCGCGGGCGGCGGCGAGTTCTTCGGGGGTGTCGAAGGCTCGGTAGGCGGCTCCCAACTCCAGCAGTCGCCGGGCGTGCTCCTGGTAGATGTGGAGCCGCTGCGACTGCACGTAGGGGCCGTTGGGCCCGCCCTTCAGAGGCGACTCGTCGGGGGAGAGCCCGAGCCACTCGAGCATCTCCAGTATTCGCCGCTCGGAGGTGGGGTTATAGCGGGTGCGGTCGGTGTCCTCGATCCGCACGATGAACCTGCCGCCGTGCTGCTTGGCGAAGACGTAGTTGAACAGCGCTTGGTACGCCGTTCCAACGTGGGGGTCGCCCGTAGGAGAGGGTGCAATGCGGGTCACGACCATAACACCAAGATTATTACGCCGGACGCAAAACGCAAAACGCAAGACGCCAAGTGCCAAATGCTCGACCTCTATCCTAAATAATACCAACCTTAGATAGATAGTCATCCATTGGGGATCCACCTGAACCCCGCCACCCCCCGGATGACCTCGGGGTGCTCCTGGAGATAGACACAGCGCTCTACCAGACGCTCTTGCAAAGCCTCCA
>NZ_QWLA01000042.1 GCF_003574095.1 Calidithermus roseus | reverse complement strand
GGGTAGGGGGTGGGCTTGGGGGTGTGGATGGGCGGAATGTACACGTCGCACAGAACCACCAGCGTGGGCTCGGCGAAGAATGGATCCACGAAGGCGCTGGTGGGGTCGGGCTTGAGCAGCATGTCCGATTCCTGGATAGCCTGGAACCCCTGAAGCGAAGAGCCATCGAAGCCCGAACCGTTCTCGAAGATGCCCTCGTCGAACTCGCGGGCAGGCTTGGTGTAGTGCTGCCAGCGCCCTGGAACGTCACAAAGGCGCAGGTCGACGTATTTAATGCCGTTTTCCTCGAGGTACTTCACGAGCGCTTTGACGTCTTTGAACACCCGACCTCACCTCCCGAGAATCTCGCCGAAGTATACCCCTGATGTTTGCCAAGTGTCAACGAAATAAAGTACGATAGATATAATTTGGGGTGAAATTTGAGTAAATATTGGCCAAATTTGTGCAAATCGTACTGAATAAAATGTTCATTGTGCCATGATTTTTGCAACCATCATCACGGTAGCCCGTGAGGCCGGGCCGCTATGCTGGAGACTGTCATGACAAAAGCCGACATCTTGCAGGTTTTGCGTGAACAGGAGGTGCGCTTTCTGCGCTTGCAGTTCACCGACATCCTGGGGGTGAACAAAAACGTCGAACTCCCGGCTTCGCAATTTGAGAAGGCGCTTGACGGCGAGGTGATGTTCGACGGCTCGACCATCGAAGGCTTCACCCGCAGCGAAGAGGCGGACATGCTGCTCAAGCCCGACTACAGCACCTTTCTGGTCTTTCCCGAAGAGCTCGAGAGCAGCCATCAGGGCCGGGTGGCGCGGCTGATCTGCGACATCGCCTATCCCGACGGCAGGCCCTTCGAGGGCGATCCCCGCCAGATCCTCAAGGCGCAGCTCGAGCGCCTGCGCAAAATGGGCTTCGACGACCTCTACGCCGGTCCCGAGCCCGAGTTCTTCCTCTTCACGCGCACCCCTGAGGGCGATCCCAGCATCATCACCCACGACCGGGCGGGATACTTCGACCTCGCCCCTTTGGACAAGGGGGAGGAGGCGCGGCGGGAGATGGTCAACGTGCTGGTGCAGATGGGTTTCGAGATCGAGGCCTCCCACCACGAAGTGGCCCCCGGCCAGCACGAGATCGACTTCAAGTACTCAGGTGCCCTGCGTACTGCCGATAACATCACTACTTTCAAGTTCGTGGTCAAGAAGGTGGCCCTCAAGTATGGCCTCCACGCCACCTTCATGCCCAAGCCCATCGCCGGGATCAACGGTTCGGGGCTGCACATGCACCTGTCGTTGTTCAAAAACGGTGAGAACGCTTTCTACGACCCCGAGGGCGATAACAAGCTCTCCAAGATTGCGCTGTACTTTATTCAAGGGCTGCTCGAGCACGCCGAGGGCATGGTGGCCATCACCAACCCCCTGGTCAACTCCTACAAGCGCCTTACCCCAGGCTACGAAGCCCCCACCTCCATCGCCTGGTCGGACTCCAACCGCTCGGCCATGATTCGGGTCCCCGCCCGCCGCGGGATCGGAACCCGCGCTGAGTTCCGCGCCCCCGACCCCTCGTGCAACCCCTACCTGGCCCTGGCGGTGATCCTGGCTGCTGGCCTGGATGGCATAGAGAAGAAGGAACTCCCGCCACCCCCCATCGAGCGCAATATCTACCAGCTCTCGGTGCGCGACCGGCGCAAGCACAAGGTAAGTGAGTTGCCCGGCACCCTGCGCGAGGCCCTCGAGGCGCTGCAAAAGGACGAGGTCATCCGCGGGGCTCTGGGTGATCACCTGTACAAGCAGTTCCTGCGGGCTAAGCAGATCGAGTGGAACTCTTACCGCAGCGCGGTGCACCAGTGGGAACTTGACCAGTACCTGGCTGAGTACTGAAGCAGTGAGTCTTAGCCGATAGCCAGGAGGTGTCGAGGGTCGAGAGCGGGTGGCTCGTGGATATCCCCCTTGCCTTATTGACTAGGTGCATTTTAGCCTTTGGCCATCGGCTATCGACCATTGGCATCTCTTGGTACAAGATGTTACTAACATTACAATCTCGTTGACAAAAACGCGATGAGCCTGTGTAGAATGGCCTCGCCAGTAGTGCTCAACCAGTCGCCGCTATTGGCGTGGAATCAGGAGGATCGGATGAAGAGACTCGGCATCGTCGCTTTGGGCGTGTTTGCCCTCGGACTGGCTTCGGCTCAGTCCAACGTGATCAAAATCGCCACACAATCCCCGCTTTCGGGTGGCCAGGCTGCTCTGGGTGAACAGATCAAGCTGGGCGCACAACTCGCCGTGGAGGAGGCGCAGGCCCGCTTCCAGAAGCTGGGGTTCCGGCTCGAGCTGGCCCCCTATGACGACCAGGCCAACCCCGACACCGGCGTGGCTAACGCCAACCGCATCATCAACGACCCTGACATCCTGGGCGTGGTGGGCCACCTCAACTCGGGCGTGGCCATTCCCTCCTCGGAGGTATATGCCCGCGTCAACCTGGTGATGGTCTCCCCGGCCAACACCAACCCCCGCGTGACCGACCGTGGCCTGTCCAACGTTAACCGCATCTGCGGTCGTGATGACGTGCAGGGTCCCGCGGGTGCCGAGTTCGCCGTGAAGGACCTCAAGGCCAAGCGGATTTTCGTCATCCACGACAAGACTGCTTACGGTCAGGGCCTGGCCGAGAACTTCCGCAAGCGGGCCCTGGCCCTGGGGGCTGAAATCCCCAACAGCGCCTTCGTGGGCACCGAGGAGAAGAGCAACTTTGCCACCCTGATCACCCAGATCCAGGCTTTCCGCCCCGATCTGATCTACTTCGGTGGCATCTACGACCAGGTTGGCCCCTTCGCCAAGCAGCTTCGCGAGCGTGGCATCCGCGTGCCCATCCTGGGTGGCGACGGGCTCGACGCCAGCGAGTACGAGCGCCTGGCGGGCGCCGATGCGGCCAAGGACACCTACTTCACCACCGTCGCCGGGCCCATCAGCCAGTTCCCCAAGGCCGCCAAGTTCGCCCAGGACTTCCGCGCCAAGTTCGGCAAGAACGCCGAGGGCTTCGGGGTCTACGCCTACGATGCGGCCAACGTCATCATCAGCGCCATCGAGACCGCCATCAAGCAGAGCGGCGGCAAGAAGCCCAGCCGCCAGCTGGTTGCCCAGCGGGTGCGTCTGGTCAAGCTCTCGGGCCTGACCGGGGAGATCGAGTTCAACTCCAAGGGTGACATCAAGGTGGCCGACTACTTCGTGATCCACCTCGACACCGGCAAGTACGCCGAACAGAAGCTGCTGAAGAAGGTTTCGATCGCGGCTCCTCGATAAACTTTCCAAATCTAAAGGGTGGCCTTCGGGCCACCCGCTTTTATTGACGTGGTACAAAATGCATGTAGGCCGGTGTCAAGGGGTGCGATGCCCCCAATCATGCGAGATGAGTCGTGGGAGCAAACTTTAAGCCAAGCCGCTTTCTGGCTTAAAGAATTCAGAATTTTGAACTCCTGGACCTTATAACCTAGCTTTTGCTCTGCTCATCCTGAGTTTAGACTTTGCCACGTCACCCAAGGAGAGGGATAATCATGGAGCACCAGAACCTGGCATGTGGGGGTAAGAACTTGCCCTGCCCGTGTATATTCTTTAGGGAAGCTGACCCACACTTGACAGGTGCTGTGGTCTCTGAAGGAGGCTCGTTTTGCTTGAAGGACTTGTAGCTTTGCTCCCCCAGGTGATCTTCGACGGATTGCTGCTGGGGTTTGTCTACGCCATGATCGCTCTGGGCTACACCATGGTTTACGGTGTGCTCGAGCTGATTAACTTCGCCCACTCGGAAATCTTCATGATCGGCGCGGTGGTGGGGGTGGAAGTCTTCCGTTACCTGGGTCCTGCCATCCCCAACGGCATCGTGGTGCTGCTGCTGGCGCTGCTGCTGGGAGCCATTATCTCGGGGCTGATGGCGATGGTGGTCGAACGACTGGCCTACCGCCCGCTACGGGCTCGTGGCACCACCAACCGCCTGGTACCCCTGATCACGGCCATCGGTGTCTCTTTCGTGCTGCAGGACGTGGTGCGTTTCATCGAGGGGCTGTGGCACAACGAGTTCAAGCTTCAGATGCGCGTGATCCCGCCCCTGGACGGCAATTTCACCTTCCTCACCGTCTTCGTGCAGTATAAGGCCCTGATCCTGATCCTGGTCTCCTTGCTGATGCTCTTCGGGCTCAACTACCTGGTCAACCGCACCAAGCTAGGCACCGCCATTCGCGCCGTGGCTCAGGACATGAGCACCGCTCGTCTGATGGGCATCAACCCCGACGTGATCATCTCCCGCACCTTCTTGATCGGGGGAGCGCTGGGGGGGGTGGCCGGGGTGCTGTTTGCCGTGCAGTACAGCACCATTGACCCCTATGTGGGCTTCTTTCCGGGCCTGAAGGCTTTCACCGCTGCTGTGCTGGGGGGGATCGGCAACATCACGGGGGCCATGGTAGGAGGGTTGGTGCTGGGGCAGCTCGAGACGCTCTCGGGCACCTACTTGCCCACCCTCACCGGGGGTAACTTTGGCACGGAGTACAAGGACGTGATCGCCTTCCTGATCCTGATCCTGCTGCTGCTGTTCCGTCCGCAGGGTCTGCTGGGCCAGGTGGTCAAGGAGAAGGTATGAACCGCCAAACGGCCAATATCGTGGTTTTGGGGCTGGCGCTGCTCTCGCTGGCGCTGCTGTGGTATGTGCCGGGAGCCCTGGCCGGTGCGCTGGGCCTGGTGGGTGTGGTGCTGGCTGCTTACCTCAGGCCCAGCATGAGCGTGCGTGCAGGCGCGCTGGCCTTGCTGGCCTTGGGTTTCACGCTGGCGCTGTCTCAGGTGCCGCGTGTGAACATCCTGTTCTACGGCTTGGTGGCGGTGCTGGTCGCGCTGATCACCATCCCTGGCGTGCCGCGCTGGATCAAGGCCTTGCTGGGCATCGCCGTGCTACTGGTCTCGGTTCCCATTGCTGGGTTCAACAACACCTTCTTCCTCGAGCTGGGCATCCAGATCGGGATCTACGCCGCCATGGCCCTGGGCCTCAACGTGGTGGTGGGTATGGCAGGGCTGCTGGACCTGGGCTACGCGGCCTTCTTCGCCATCGGGGCGTACACCTGGGCCATCTTCGGATCGCCACAGGCGGCGAACTTCCTCTCCGGCAGCTTCCCTCTCCCCGGCAACTACTTCTACCTCTTCATGGCCCTCGCCATCATCACCACCGCCATCACCGGCCTGCTCATTGGTCTGCCTGCCCTGCGCCTGCGCGGGGACTACCTGGCGATCGTGACGCTGGGGCTGGGCGAGGTGGTGCGCGTACTGGCGAACAACCTCGACCACCCGGTCAACTTCACCAACGGCCCGCAGGGCATCACGCCGGTCTCGCGCCCGGACATCGGCTGGTTCCACAGCCTGATGAGCAGCATCGGCGTTGAACTCGACGCCCGCACCGACTACCAGTTCTTCTTCTACCTGCTGGTACTGGTGATCATCGGCATCGTGGTCCTCGTCAACATCAACCTGGGTAACTCCCGCTTTGGACGGGCCTGGATCGCCATCCGCGAGGACGAAACTGCTGCTAAGGCCATGGGCATCCCTATGCTGGGCACCAAGCTGCTGGCTTTCGCCACCGGCGCGGCTTTCTCCGGGGCGATGGGCGTGATCTTCGCTGCTCAGCGCACCTTCGTGAGCCCTGAGTCCTTCACCCTGCTGGCCTCCATCACCATCCTGGGCATGGTGGTGCTGGGGGGCATGGGTTCGATTCCAGGGGTGATCCTCGGGGCGGCGGCCCTGACGGCCATCAACACCGACATCCTCAAGAGCTTCTCCGAATACCTCAACAACCTCCGCCAGGCTGGAGTGCTTAGCCTGCCCAGCCAGGTCGAGCCAGCCAAATACGAACGGCTGGTGTTCGGGGTGATCCTGGTGCTGATGATGATCTTCAGGCCCCAGGGGCTCATTCCCGAGCGCCGCCACCAGCTCGAGATTGAAGAAGCCAAGGAGGCGCAGCGATGATTGCTACAGCAACGGCAGTTGCCAGCGCCCTCGAGGTGCAGTCCGTCTCCAAGAGCTTCGGCGGCCTCAAGGCGGTCAACGCCGTGAGCCTTACCGTCAAGCCAGGGGAGATCTTCTCGGTGATCGGCCCCAACGGGGCGGGGAAGACCACCTTCTTCAACCTGCTCACCGGGATCTACGAGCCCGACGAAGGAAGCGTTCGCTTCTTCGGCAAGGACATCACCGGCATGTCGCCGGATAAGGTGGCGGCCCACGGAATTGGCCGCACCTTCCAGAACATCCGGCTCTTCGCCGCTATGACGGTGCTCGAGAACGTGCTCATCGGGCACCACGTCCATACCCGCAGCAGCTACCTCGACGCCATTCTCCGCACTCCGCGCCACCTCGAGGCCGAGCGCAAAGCCAAGGAACGGGCCATGGAACTGCTCGACTACATGGGCCTGGCCCGCCGCGCGGGCGAACTCGCCACCAGCCTGCCCTACGGCGAGCAGCGCCGCTTAGAGATCGCCCGTGCGCTGGCCTTGGAGCCCAAGCTGCTCTTCCTCGACGAGCCCGCCGCCGGGATGAACGAGCAGGAGACCAGCCGGCTGAAGGAAGACGTGCGCCGCCTGCGCAAGGAACTGGGCCTGACCATCGTGCTCATCGAGCACGACATGAGCATGGTCATGAGCATCTCCGACCGCATCGCCGTGCTCGAGTACGGCTCCAAGATCGCCGAGGGCCTGCCGGCTGAAATCCGCAGCAACCCCCGCGTGATCGAGGCCTACCTGGGCAAAGGAGCGGCGGAGCAAGCTGGAGGCCAGGCATGAGCTTGCTCGAGCTGAAGAACATCCACACCTACTACGGCCACATCCACGCCCTCAAAGGCATCTCGCTGACGGTCAACGAGGGCGAGATCGTGACCCTGATTGGGGCTAACGGCGCGGGCAAGAGCACCACCTTGCGCACCATCAGCGGCATGGTCAAAGCCCGCAGCGGCGAGGTGCTCTACCAGGGCAAGCCCATCCAGCGCGTCTCTGCTGAGCAGATCGTGGCGATGGGCATCGGCCACGTCCCCGAGGGGCGGCGCATCTTCCCCCGCCTCACGGTGGAGGAGAACCTCGAGATCGGCGCCTACTTGCTGAGAGACAAGAAGGTGGTCGAGGAGCGCAAGCAGATCGGCTTCCAGCTCTTTCCCCGCCTCTACGAGCGCCGAAGCCAGAAGGGCGGAACCCTCTCCGGTGGCGAGCAGCAGATGCTGGCGATTGCTCGAGCGCTCATGCAAGACCCCAAGCTGCTGCTGATGGATGAGCCCAGCATGGGCCTGGCTCCGGTGCTGGTGGACTTCATCTTCGAGACCATTCAGAGCCTCAACAAGTCCGGCAAGACCATCCTGCTCGTCGAGCAGAACGCCCGCATCGCCCTTCAGATCGCCCACCGGGGCTACGTGCTGCAAACCGGCGAGCTGACCCTCAGCGGCCCCGCCGCCCAGCTCGCGGCCACGCCCGAGGTGCAGGCGGCTTACCTGGGCGGTCATTAGCCTCCCAAAGGGACCAGGGCGACCTCACTCAGCTCGAGGCCGAAGTATAGCTCCTGAGCGCCAGCCGCCAGAAGAAGCGGGAGAAGGCGAAGAGCCCCAGCGCCAGTCCCAGGGCCAACAGCAGCGTGTTCGGGCTGGCCCGGCCCAAAGCAACTTCGGCGGGAACGGTGGTGAGGAAGGCCACCGGCACCACGAAGCTGAAAAACAGGCGGTACATGGCCGGGAAGGCCTGGATGGGATAGCGACCGGCCTCGAGCAGCGAGCGCAGCACCTCGGTGGTGTTGCCCACCTTGACGAACCAGATGCTGGTGGTGCCCAGGATGAACCACAGCGCGTAGAGTATGAAGCCTGCCACTCCCAGGAAGGTCAGCCCAGCGAGGTGCTCGAGCGGCCCGAAGCCCAGCCTGGCCCCGGCGTAGAGCCACACCCCCAGCCCCAAAAGCAGGTCAGGCAGACCCCAGGGGGAGAACATGCGGGTCGATAGCCAGAATTGGCTGTCTAGCGGCTTGAGCAGCACGAAGTCCAGCGTGCCCTGCTGCACCTGCAGCACGATGCGGTTGAGGTTGGGCTGGAAGAGCGTCCCGGCCAGACCTTGCAAGACGGTGAAAGCCCCCAGCACCAGCAGGGCTTCCTCGAGCCGCCAGCCTCCAGGGCGGTAGCCGCCCTGGTACAGCAGCGATAGGCCGAAGAGGCTCCCGATCAGCAACCCGATGGCCGAGAGCGTGGCCAGGAAGAAGTTGCTCCGGTATTCCATCTCGGCGGCGATGGCGCTGCCCCAGAAGCGCCCCAGTACCCTCAGATACCGCATCGCTTGCAGTCTACTGCGCCTTACGCCCCCTGGCGTCGGGCGTCTTGCCCTTCATCGGCCATCGGCGCATATCAAGTCAGCTCGAGCCGCCCCCTGGCGGCTGCTACGGCGATTTCGCGGCCAAGAGACTCGCGCAAGCTCTGGTAGGTCTGCTCCCACTCTTCGTCGCTCATGTCCTGCGGTTGCAGGAAGTGAATCAGCCGCACGTAGGGGTGGGTTCCCGCGGCGAGGGCCTGCACGGTCGGGGTGACGCTGGGGTTGTGGGTGATGCTACGCACCAGCTCCAGCACGTCCATCTGGAGCTGGGTCAGGGTGGGCATTTCCTCCGGCCCGTGGTGGACGATGGCGCTCACCCGCTCGAGGATGCCCAGCGCCACCTCGCAGGTAGCGGCCTCCTCGAGCCGACGCTGGTAGGCTTCGAGGGCCTCGAGGGTCTTGGGCAGGTTTTTCTCCAGGTCCTCGCGTCCCAGCAGGCGCTGGACCTTGCCCCACCAGGCCTCAAAGTTGCTGGTACCCTGGCGCAGCATCTCCAATACCGAGACGTCGAGGGGCTTGCCCTGGGCGAGTTGCTCGGCCATTTCCCGCTGCACCCGACCCATCTCGGCCATGTCGCGCTGAAGCCTCAGGCCTTCGTCCCTCAAGACGACTGCTTCGCGTAGCTGGTCACGTTGTTTGGTGGCTACCGTGCTGTGCATCTTGCTCTTGAGCATAGACGCACGATCCCGCTCGAAGGGGCAATTTGACCGTTATGATCGTTACTCCCACGCTCCTTGAACGAAGTACATAGTTCGACTGGGCCTCGGCGGCACAAAAAGCAATCAGCGTACCGCCAACTCCTCCACCCACACCAACTCGCAGGCTCCATTGCCGGTGTCGCTGCGGGTGAGCGAGGACTGCCAGTAAAAGCCGTCGGATCCGCTGACTCGAACCAGGTACCCACGCAGGCGCACGATGTTTCCAATCCTGAGCTGCTTGAGGCGCCGCTCGAGGTCCTCGGTAGCGGGGATCATGTGCATGTTGGCGCTGCTGAGGGCGATTTCCTCGAGGGGGATGGGGGAGTTGGCGGTGTACCAGAAGTAAAAGCGATTGGACTGGCTGATGGAAATCTTCTCCAGCACCCGGCTGTCGGACATGCGGCCCCAGCCCAGCACGAGGTCTAGGGGGGCTAGGCTGGCTCCGCGGTCGTAGCGGTAAAGCCGCTTGCCCAGCACCCGCGCCTCGAGGGCGAAGCGGGCCAGAGGCTCGATGCGGTATCCCTTGTGCTCGAAGGCTGGAGGCAGGTCCTGGACGCTTTGGAGGGGGGCCAGAGGACATAGAACCCCAGGAGGTCGGGCGATGGGCTGGGCCGCCGCGTTGCGGAAGTAGACGAACGCGGCGAGGGAAAGGAGGAAGAGTAGGCTGAGTACACGCATCAGGCGGGGTAGGGGTCTGGCGAGGCTTCAGGTGTTTACTTCTGCACCCAGTTTACAAAGGCATTGACCACGTCGTTCTCCCCCAACAGTTGGGGTTTTTGCACGGCGGCTCGCAAGAAGGCCTCGAGCACCCTACGCTCGGCCTTGCGCAGCAATTCCGCGACGCTCTGACCCGCGTAGGGACCGGCCTTGAGGGGCTGGGAGAGGCGGGGGTTGAGGGCCGCGGTTGGGGCAGCGGCCTTGAACTCGGCCTCGAGCTTTTGCAGCAGCAGCCTGTCGCCCTCCAGCCCCAGCAGTTCGGCCACCTCGAGCAGGGGCATCCCGTTGGAGCCGCGCGGCTCCAATCCCAGCACGTAGAGCTGGCGGGCCAGGCTGGCGGGCAGGGCTTCCAGCGGCTGACGGACTACGGCCTCGCCGTAGCGCACCTCGAGCACGTAGCGCCCTTCGGCGGGCAGCTTGACCCCTGGAGCTAGCTCCTCGAGTTCGGTGGTGAAAGCCCGGAAGGCGATCTTCTTGCTGGCCTGGGCCAGCGCCCCGCCCTGGGCGTCGAGCAGGCGCACCGAAAGCGGTTGCTGGCTCAGGTAGGGGCTGCCCACCAGCCGGACCTGGGGGAAGAGCACCTCCCCGGCGCGAAAGGGCCTGGCGTCGGGGCCGTCGGGGCGCAGGAGCAGGGCCACGAGCCGCACCTCGAGCTTTCCCTCCTGCGCCAGGGCCCGACGGGCTGACCCCGCCAGCGGGTGCTTGGGGTTGGCCTCCAGAAAGGCCCGGTAGTACCCCTTGGCCTGCTCGAGCAGGCCCACCCGCTCGGCCAGGAAACCCATCCAGTAGCTCATGTGGGCGTCGCCGGAGTTCTGCAAGTCCTCGATGGCCAGGCGATAGATCCCCTCCTCGTCGCTCTCGAGGGCACGGGTATAGGCTGCCCTGGCTCCCACGAAGTCGCCGTAGAGGGCGCGCACCAGACCCAGGTTGTACATGGCCGTGGGGTCGGTGCCCAGGCGAAGCGATTGCAGGCTGGCCCGCAGCGAGCGAGCCTTATCCCCCCTGAGGTATTGTGCCCAGCCCAGATTCGTCCAAGCCGAGCGGTTTTTAGGCAGCAGCTCGAGGACCCTGGAGAAGGCCTGAGCGGCTTCGTCGGGTCTGTCCTCGTCCAGCGCGGCAAAACCCCGCTGTTCCCAGCCGTAGGCGATCTCCGGGGCGTATTCGCTGAGCCCCCGCGCCACCGCCCGCCAGGAGGGGTCTTTGCCCGCTTGCAGCACCATCACGGCGGCGATGCGCTCGAGGGCGTTGCCCTGGGCCAGTTTGCGAGCCTGGCTCTGGGCCAGTGCCGTGCGGTTTTCCTGCAGGTCGAACATGGCCTCATAGGCCGGCAGCAGCTTCCCCGCCGCAAGCCCGGTCCAGAACTCGACGAGGGGCCGGGGCAGGGGCTCGAGGCTGGCTTTGAGTTCCCCGCTCTTGGCCAGGACCAGCGCCGCCTCGTAGAGGGCCCTGGGCACGGGGAAACGACTCACGCCCTCGAGCTCCCCCTGCGCCAGCCTGGCCAAATCCTGCTCCTGGCGCGGGTCGGGTTCGAAGGGGCCGGGTTTGAGGCCCAGGCGGCTGCCCAGCCAGCGCAGGGCCAGCCGGGGCTGGGTGAAGCGGGCAGTGGCCGTCTCCTTGGGCGTGGCGAGGAACAGCGCCAGCTCGCCCTTTTCCCCGGTTTGGCCCACCAATACCCACTCGGCGCGGGTGCTCTCGAGCGCCAGCCGGGCCCCGCCCGGCGTGTAAAGGCTGCCCGTCACCCGCTCGTAGCTGCCCTCCCAGGGCAGGTCGGGCAGGAGCAGGGCCGCCAGCGAGGGCGGGGCTACTCCCAGGCTCCGGGCGAAAGCCTGGGCCGTGGCGTTGCCTCCGGGGCCTTCGAAGGGCAAAACCAGCCCTTTGGCCCAGCCCGAACATAAGCAAAGGATCAGCAGCCATACAGCCCAACGTGGCATGGCCCCATGCTAACAGCCTTCGATTTCCCGGTACACTGTCTGGAGTGGCCGTAATCACCGCACGAAATCTGGTCAAGCGCTACCCGGTGGCCCTCAAGGAACCGGGGCTAAAGGGAACCCTCGAGCACTTCTTCCGCCGCAAGTACCGCATGGTGGAGGCGGTCAAGGGCGTATCCTTCAGCCTCGAGCCCGGCGAGATCGTGGGGTTTTTAGGCCCCAACGGGGCGGGCAAGACCACCACCCTCAAGCTGCTCAGCGGGCTGATCCACCCCAGCGAGGGGGAGGTGCAGGTGGCGGGCTTCGAGCCTTTCCGGCGCGAAGCGGCCTTCCTGCGGCAGATTACGCTGGTGATGGGCAACAAACAGCAGCTCATCTGGGATTTGCCCGCTTGGGACTCCTTCCGGGTCAACGGCGCGGTCTACGACATCCCCGACGCTGAGCTCAGGCGTCGGGTGGGGGAGCTGGCAGAGCTGCTGGATTTGCAGGAGAGGCTGACCCAGCCGGTGCGTAAGCTCTCGCTGGGCGAGCGCATGAAGGCCGAGCTGCTGGCAGCTTTGCTGCACCGGCCCAGGGTGCTCTTCCTCGACGAACCCACGCTGGGCCTCGACGTCAACGCCCAGACCTCGGTGCGCGAGTTCTTGCGCGAGTACAACCGCCGCTACCAGGCCACCATCCTACTCACCAGCCACTACATGGCCGATATCACCGCGCTATGCCCCAGGGTGATCATGATCCACCAGGGGCGGCTGATCTACGACGGAGGGCTTTCGGGGTTGCTCGAGCGCTTCGCGCCCTACCGCGAGGTGGTGCTCAAGCTCAACCGCCCCCTCTCCCAGGCCGAGCTCGAGCGCTACGGCGAGGTGCGCGAGTTGCAAGGCCTCGAAGCCCGCCTGCTGCTGCGGCGCGAGGAGCTGGTGGGTGCGGTAGGCCAGATGCTGCGCGAGCTGAGCGTGGAGGATCTCGAGGTGCGCGAGCCCCCGGTGGAGGAAGTGATCTCCCAGGTTTTCGCTCAGGGCGAAGTGGCCTGGGGAGGGAACGAAAGGAAATGAAAGACTTCTCGCGGAAGTCGCCGATAGCCACGTGGCTCAGGGGAACTTTTTCCAGGGGTCTAAAATCTTTAGTGGGTCACAGTAAGATGTCAACGATGAACCGGGCAGAAGCCATCGAACGGCTCGAGCGGGAAAATTTCGACCTCCTGATCATCGGCGGTGGGGCAACCGGCTGCGGGGTGGCGCTGGAAGCGGCCAGCCGCGGGCTCAGGGTGGCTTTGGTGGAGCGCTTCGACTTCTCCGAAGGCACCTCCAGCCGCAGCACCAAGCTCATCCACGGCGGGGTGCGCTACCTCGAACTCGCCGTCAAGAACCTCGACCGGGTGCAACTCAACCTGGTGCGCGACGCGCTGCACGAGCGGGCTACTCTGCTACGCATCGCCCCCCACCTCTCCCGCCCGCTGTGGCTGCTGACGCCGCTGTACAAGTTTTGGGAAGTGCCCTACTACTGGTTCGGCCTCAAGCTCTACGACCTGCTGGCCGGGAAGGGCCGGCTCGCGATGTCTCGCTACCTCACCGCCCGGCAGACGCTCGAGGCCTTTCCCAAGATACGCAGCAGCGGCCTGGTGGGCTCGGTGGCCTACCAGGACGGCCAGTTCGACGATGCCCGCTTCAACGTCTCGCTGGCTCTGACCGCCGCCGAGCAGGGTGCGGTGGTGCTCAACCAGGCCGAGGTGACCGCGCTGCTCAAGCAGGAGGGCAAGCTGCGCGGGGCGGTGGTGCGCGAACGGCTCAGTGGGCGGGAGCTCGAGGTCACAGCCCGCGTGGTGGTCAACGCCACTGGCCCCTTCGGCGACGCCATCCGCCGCCTCGACGACCCCGACGCCCCTCCCCTCCTGAAGGTTTCCTCGGGGGTCCACATCGTCCTGGACGGGAAGTACAGCCCGCCCCAGGCGGGCCTCCTGATCCCCAGGACCGAGGACGGGCGGGTGGTGTTCGTGCTGCCCTGGCTGGGGCACACCCTGGTGGGCACCACCGACGACCCCGCCCAGCCCAGCGACCACCCCGGCGTGAGCGAGGGCGAGATCGCCTACATCCTGCGCCAGGTGGAGCCCTACTTAGGGCGCATAGGTCGGGAGGAAGTGCGCTCGGCGTGGTCGGGGCTGCGCCCCCTGGTCTCGCGCCCCGAGGCCGACACTGCCCGGCTGGCCCGCGACCACCTCATCCAGCAGAGCCCCTCCGGCTTGCTGACCCTCACCGGGGGCAAGTGGACCACCTACCGCAAGATGGCCCTCGACCTGGTGGCCTACGCCGCCCGCGTCTGGGGCCTCGAGCCGCGCCCCAGCCAGACCGACCGCCTGCCGCTGGTGGGAGCCGAGGGTCTGGACCTGTATGGCGGAGTGCTGCTGCTCGAGCGCAACTACGGCCTGGACCCCACTACTGCCGCTCACCTGCACCGCACCTACGGCTCACGGGCTGCCAGGGTGCTCGAGCTGGCCCAGGGCCGCCCCACCCCGCTGCTCGAGGGCTACCCCTACCTCGAGGCCGAGGTGCGCTACGCCGTGCGCCACGAGATGGCCCTGACCCCCATGGACTTCCTGGCCCGCCGCACCCGATTGGCCTTCCTCGACCAGCAGGCCGCTCAGAAAGTCCTCCCCCGCGTGAGTGAGCTGATGGCGCAGGAACTCGGCTGGAGCAGCGAGGTCTCGAGGCAGCAGCAGGAGCAGGCCCTGAAGCTGCTTACCAGCGCGATTTGACGGATTGTCGTACGCAATACGCCCAGCGCCTAACGCCAATTTTTCACGGGCCCCAAAACTCCGGCGCGAAGGGGTTTTGCTGGGGGTTGATCAGCACGCCCATCACGATGATGGCCGCCGTGATGACCACTGCCCAGCGAGCGTTGTTGGGATAGGCCCCGGCGACCTGAAGCCCGATGTAGCTCGAGAGCACCTGCGCGAGCAGCACCAGCGGAACCCCCAGCCGGAACGTCAGATAACCGGGGCTGCTGACGAGCTGGCGGTAGTTCTGGTCGAAGGTGACGAGCGAAGCCTTCTTGTCGAGGTCGAGAGGCCAGGCGATGGGCACGGGGAAAAGCCAGGCCCATACCAGCAAGAGCAGCGCGAAGACCAGCAACAGCCGGCTGCTGTGGGCAAAGACCGCGAAGGGCTTGTTGTCAAAGCCCGCGACGAGCATGAACACGAAGGGTACCCAGGCGAAGGTGGTCACGCGGGACAAAAACTCACCGAAGATCTGGCGGTAGAGTTCTATCTGGCCATGCGGCAGAGCCAGGTAGAACTGGCGCACCATCAACCCGAAAGCGATGGCCTCGAGCACGCACGCTCCGAGCACTACCAGCCAGGGTATGCCGGGACGGGCCAGGGCCTTGGCGTAGTAGTTCCGAATTATCTGCTGCATGGGCCTAATGATAAGTCGCCGGGCCGGGGCCATCGTCCACCGACGAGTGGAGGCGAGTTTGTCTTTGGCTTAGGATTGAGGCGATGGGGCGCAAGCTCAGGGTCCTGCTGCAAGCCCAGATCGCGCTGATGCTCGAGTACCGCGCCGAGGTGTTCTTGTGGGCCCTTGCGACGGCCCTACCCCTGATTTTGATGGGAGTGTGGACCCAGGCCGCCGAGGGCGGTTCCTTCGCGCTCAGCTCGCAGGAGTTCGCCCGCTACTTCCTGTGCGTGTTCATCGTGCGGCAGCTCAGCGTGGTGTGGGTGATCTGGGAGTTCGAGCAGGACGTGGTGCAGGGGCGGCTTTCCTTCAAGCTGCTGCGGCCCATCGACCCCTACTGGGAACACCTGATGGCTCACCTGGCCGAGCGCATCACCCGTTTTCCCTTCGCGCTCGTGCTGGTAGGGCTTTTCCTGCTGATCTACCCTCCGGTCCGCTTTGTGCCGGAGTGGGGCGACCTGCTGCTGGGCATCCTGATGGGGCTGGCCGCCTTCCTGCTGCGCTTTTTGATGCAGTACACCTTTGCCCTGCTGTCCTTCTGGATCGAGCGGGCGGCGGCCATCGAGGAGGGTTGGTTCATCCTCTACCTCTTTCTCTCCGGTCTCATCGCCCCACTCGACGTCTTTCCTGAAGCCGTGCGGCAAATCGCCTCGCTCACCCCCTTCCCCTACCTGGTCTATTTCCCGGCTTCGATCCTGGCGGGTATCCCGGTCAACCTAGCCCAGGGCTTCGCGGTACTGGGCGTCTGGAGCGTGATTTTCCTGGCTCTCAACCGCTGGTTGTGGCGCAAAGGGCTCAGGCAGTTCTCGGGCATGGGGGCCTAGAGGCAGTAAATTGCCTCTCGTGGACATCGAGAAATTGCGCTACGAGTACACCAAGGGCAGCCTCGAGCTTTCCGACCTTTCCCCCGACCCCCTCACCCAGTTCTCGCACTGGCTCGAGGCCGCCCTCAACGCCCATCTCAAGGAGCCCCACGGCATGACCCTTTCCACGGTTGGCCCGGATGGAAGGCCCAGCAGCCGGGTGGTGCTGCTGCGCGGTTATTCCCCGGCGGGCTTCGTGTTCTACACCAACTACCGCAGCCGCAAGGGGCGCGAGCTCGAGCACAACCCCTATGCCGCGTTGGGTTTTTGGTGGCCCGAACTCGAGCGCCAGATCCGCATCGAAGGCCGGGTGCGACGGCTGGAGCCCGAGTTGTCCGACGCCTATTTCGCCAGCCGTCCCTACGAGAGCCAGGCCGGTTCAGCTTGCAGCCCGCAGAGCGAACCCATCCCCTCACGCGAGTGGCTGCTGGAGCGGATCGCCGCCCTCAAGCGCCAGTACCCCGAACGTATCCCCCGCCCCGAACACTGGGGGGGATACCGCCTCGAGCCCGACTACTTCGAGTTCTGGCAGGGGCGCACCAACCGCCTGCACGACCGCTTCGCCTACCGCCTTCAGCCCGATCAGAGCTGGCGGATCGAGCGGCTGGCACCCTGAAACACGTCGATAGCCGATATACGGTCGGGTTGCTTCGCTGCCCGAATCTGGTATTACTCCAGCAAGCCTGGGATGGGTTCGACTTCGATCTGGGTCGCGCTGGCCTTGACGTAAGGAGCCTGTAGGGGGATGAGGTGGCGCTTGTTTCCGATTCGCACCACCAGCACGTCCTGAGCCCCCGCGTCGTCCACGTCAACGACCTCTCCAACCGGCTCGCCGTTCACCAGCACCGGCAGCCCGACGAGCTGGAAGTAGTAAAACTGGCCCTCCTCGAGTTCAGGCAACTCCTCCGGGTCGGCCAGGGCGGCCCGCCCGGACAGCGCGCGGGCGGCTTCCACCGTGTTTACCCCCACCAGCTCGAGCACGATCTCCTCGCCCAGGTAGTAGGCTTCCTCGATGGCCCGGTAGCCCAGCCCCTCGATGTAGACGCGCTCGAGCTCGGCCACCACCGGCTCGCCACGAAACTTGATCGCCCCGCCCAGCCCATAGGGCGAGCCCAGCCGCCCGACTTCCACGCGCTTCATGCCTGGCCTAGCGCACCTCGACGGAAATCCGTCCCTTGGCGTACGAGCGCACGATGGTGCGGATGCTCTCGATCACCCGCCCCTGACGCCCGATGAGGCGGCCCTTATCGGCGGGAGCGGTTTCCACGTAGTACACCGGCCCCTCGCGCCCACGCCGCTCCTCCACGCGCACCGCCTGGGGTTGATCCACCACGGCTTTGGCCAGGTATTCCACGAGGTCTTTCATAGGGGATAGCTTACCCAAGCCGATGGCCGGTAGTCGATAGACGTAAACCTCCGGCTCGACAACGAAAAGCCGATAGCCAGTGAAATTCGGCTATCGGCCATCGACAATGGACTACCGACGGGCTTACAGTACCCCGGCCTGCTTGAAGAGCTTCTTCACGGTCTCGGTGGGCTGGGCTCCGACGCCGAGCCAGTACTTCGCGCGCTCGCCATCGACCTTGAGCCAGTCGGGGGTGGTCTTGCGGGGGTCGTAGTAGCCCAAGCGCTCGAGGTAAGCGCCGTCGCGCTTGTTGCGGCTGTCGGTCACCACGATGCGGTAGTGGGGGTTCTTCTTCGAGCCGAAACGGGAAAGGCGGATCTTGGTCATTGCTTCACTCCTTCGTGAGATATTCACTGCCCTATGGCGTATCTCCTGAACTCACTAGCGCCGGAACAGGCCCCGGCCCTTGGTCTTGTGCATGGTCTTCATCATCGCCTTCATGTCGTCGAAGGTCTTGATGAGGCGATTGACCTCCTGCACGCTGGTGCCCGAACCGGCGGCGATGCGTTTGCGGCGGGAGGCGTTGAGGATTCTGGGGTCGCGGCGCTCGCGCGGGGTCATGGAGAGCACGATGGCCTCGAGCCGGTTGAGCGCCTTATCGTCAACCTGGAAGCCTGCGGGCAGCATGCGCGACATGCCGGGGATCATCTTGAGAATGTCGCCGAAGCTGCCCATCTTGCGGATCTGGCGCATCTGGCTGATGACGTCCTCGAGGGTGATCTCGCCCGGAGCCTTGAGGGGAGCCTCGAGCTCGGCAGCCTTGGCCTTCTCCAGCAGGGTCTGGAGGTCGCCCATGCCCAGGATGCGCTGGGCCAGGCGGTCGGGGTAGAAGGGCTCGAGGCCATCGAGCTTCTCCGAAATCCCCGCGAAGTAGATGGGCTTTTGCGTCACGTGCCGCGCCGAAAGCGCCGCCCCACCGCGCGCGTCGCCGTCGAGCTTGGTGAGGATCAGGCCCGTGACCCCGATGCGCTCGTCGAAGGTCTTGGAGACGTTCAGCGCCTCCTGCCCGGTCATGCTGTCCACGACCAGCAGCGTTTCCGTGGGGCCTACTGCCGCCTTCAGCCGGGCAAGCTCGTTCATGAGGTTCTCGTCGATTTGAAGCCGACCGGCGGTATCGACGAGAACCAGGTCGCGGTAGTCGAAGGTCAGGTGCTGGCGCAGGCGCTGGGCGGTGGTCTCGGGTCGCTCGCCGTCGGCGACCTCGAGCACCGGCACCCCCACCTTCTCGCCCAGGATTTTGAGCTGCTCGCGGGCGGCGGGGCGCTGGGTGTCGGCGGCCACCAGCAAAGGGCGGCGTCCCTTGCCCTTGTAGAACTGAGCCAGCTTGGCGGCGTGGGTGGTCTTGCCCGAGCCCTGCAGGCCCACCAAAAACCACACGTTGCCCTCGTTCTTCAGCACCGGTTGCCTGGCCTCGCCCCCCAGCACCTCGGTGAGCTCCTCGTAGACGACGCTGAGGATTTGCTCGGCGGGGGTGAGGCTCTCGAGCACCTGCTGCCCGAGGGCCTTCTCCTGGATTTTGGCGACGAACTCCCTGGCTACCTCGAAGTTCACGTCGGCCTCGAGCAGGCTCACGCGGATCTCGCGCAGGGTGGCCTTGAGGTCGGCCTCGCTGATACGACCCCGCCCGCGCAGCTTGTCCACTGCGTCGCGGATGCGGCGGCTTAGCGTCTCAAACATGCTTTCTGGCTCCCTCAGACCTCAAAAAATCACTCAAGCCTTTTTTGCGATTGAAAGCCCTCTTTTTGAGGGCCGCCCGCCAGGGTAGCAGCACAAGGTTGAGCGTGTCAATATCAAGTTGGGGGTCGGTGAGGGCCGGGAAGCAAAAGTGAGCTACAATCCCCCTAGAGAACGCTATGCGCCTCCTGGCTCCCCTACTCACCCTTGCCCTGGCGCTGGGCACGGCCCTGGGCTGCGGCTTCACCAACTCGCAGATCTGGCTCGCCATGCGCGAAGCCAGCGATCAGAGCTTCGACAGGGTCTACCTCTCGATGCTGCTGCCGCACTACGAGGGCATGCACAAGCTGGGGGAGGAGTACTTGCCGTACGCCAAGGACCCGGCCATGAAGCGTTGGGTCGAGGGGATGATGGGCGACCGCAAGGCGCGGCTGGAGGAGATAGGCCGCCTGCTCGAGAGCCTGGGCGGTGGCAGGCCCCTGATTAAGGAGATCATGCAGATCGAGATGGATGCCGATCTCGACCAGCTCAGCCTGGACCTGGGCAAGCCGAGCGTGCGCGACACCTTCGCCAACGTGATCTCCACCAACCTCGCTACCAGCGTCAACCTCTCGCAGATCGCATTGCAGCGCTCGAAGAACCGGGCGGTGCTCGAGTTCGCCCGGCGCATCCGCGATGGGGAGACCAAGCGCGCCGAACAACTGCAACTGGTGATGCTGGGGCGCTGAAGCGACTCTTTCCCCGCCATCGCCTCTTCTGGGCCCGAGAGGGGAAGCTAGGGGTGAGGTCCGAAAACGGTTGCCACCGGGGGCCCGCGGTGCTACCCTATCGAAGGCTCTAAGCCCCTTCGGGACCGCTGGCATGGGGTCAGAGGCTCGAAGGTTTCAGGAGGCACCGTGGAAGATTACAGCGACAGTCGAAGGTTTAGCCCGGTGCGCTCTGTGCTTTTGAGCCACCGCTAATCCCTCGACAATCCCGTACTTCACGGCTGCTTCCTTCCAAGGCCGCACTGCTGTGCTGTTTAAAGCGCAACAGGGGCACAGAAGGAGGTGGCAAATGTACGATACCGAGCGCCTTGCAGCCATCCAGGCTCTCCAGAACGCCCTCACCGAAAGCGACGCGGTGGCGGTGAAGGCGGCGCTGGAGGAACTCTACGCTCCGGAGATCATCGACAACTGGGCCGAGTTCGCACCCGAGCACCACCTGGTCATCCTGACGCTGCTGCCTACTGGCGAAGCTGCCGAGGTCTTCAGCCACCTCGAGGAAGACGAGCAAACCGCGCTGCTCGAGGCCCTCCCGCGCTGGCGGGTGAAGGAACTGCTGGGCGAACTCCACCTCGACGACCTCACCGACACCCTACAGGCCGTCGAGGAAGAAGACCCCGAGCTAGCCGAGGAAATCAAAGCCGAGCTCGACCCCGAGACCCGCGCCGAGGTCGAGGAACTCTCCGAGTACGAGGAGGACGAGGCCGGGGGGCTGATGACCTCGGAGTACATCGCCCTGCGCGACTCGATGAGCGTGGAGGAGGTGCTGCGCTTTTTGCGCCGGGTGGCCCCCGATGCCGAGCAGGTGTACTACCTCTACGTCGTGGACGTGGCGGGGCGGCTGGAGGGCGTGGTGAGCCTGCGCGACCTGATCGTAGCCGACCCCAAGACCAGGGTGCGCGAGATCATGAACCCCGACGTGAAGTACGTGCGTACCGACACCGACCAGGAGGTGGTGGCCCGCATGATGGCCGACTACAACTTCCAGGTCCTGCCGGTGGTGGACGAAAACGGGGTACTCTCGGGGATCATCACCATCGACGACGTGGTAGACGTCATCGAGGAGGAAGCCACCGAGGATATCTACCGGCTGGGTGCGGTGGAGGCTCCGGAACTGGTCTATAGCCGCTCGACGCTGTGGGATCTGTGGAGTGCGCGGGTGCGCTGGCTGGTGGTGCTGATCGTGGGGGGGATGTTCTCCAGCAGCATCCTCGAGGGCTTCGAGGCCACCTTGAGCGCGGTCACCGCCCTGACCTTCTACCTCACCATCCTGCTGGGGGCGGGGGGCAACACCGGCAACCAGTCCTCCACACTCATCGTGCGCGCGCTCGCCACGGGCGACGTGCGGGGGCGCGACTGGTGGCGCATCCTCTTCAAGGAACTGGGCGTGGGGGCGTTGCTGGGGCTCACCCTGGCGGCGGTGCTGGCGATCAAGGTGGTGATCGACGGGCACACCGAGATCCTGCCGGTGCTGGTGCTCTCGCTGGCCACCTTGATGACCGTGACCAACATCGTGGGGGCGCTGCTGCCCATCGGCATCAAGAAAATCGGGCTCGACCCGGCGCTCATCTCCAATCCCCTCATCGCTACCTTGAGCGACCTGACCGGGCTGCTGATTTACCTGGGCATGGCCAAATGGCTGCTGAAGCTATGAAGCTGGAGATGGTGGTCGAGTGGACCATCGGCACCCGCGAGCGCTACGACTGGAAGGGCGGGGTGCTGGTGGCCCGCCAGCCCTGGGGCTGGGAACTGCCCCCCGTCAACTACGGCTGCATTCCGCGCTACTTCAACCCCGCCGACCAGGCTGAACTCGACGCGATCTGGTGCGACCCGGCCCCCGTCGCGCCGGGGGTGTGGCTCGAGGGCGAGGTGCTGGGCATGGTCTGGGTCAACGACCTCGACCACAAGATTTTGCTGGGTCGGCCCGGCGACCTGAAGAAGCTCGATAGAGCGGGCCTCGAGGCCTGGTTCGTCGGGCGCGACGCCCGCATTACCGCAGCCGAGGAAGCCCTGGCCTTCATCGCCTCCCTGCCTGCGGGCTCGGGGTAGGATTGGTTGGAGTCGCCGGAGGTTTGCCGTGTATTACCCACTGGACAGCCGTTACGACACCATGCTCTATCGCCGCGCGGGCCGCAGTGGCTTGCAGCTTCCGGCCATCTCGCTGGGGCTGTGGCACAACTTCGGCGGTGTGGACCGCTACGAGGATGCCCGCCAGATGATCCGCCGGGCCTTCGACCTGGGCATCACCCACTTCGACCTCGCCAACAACTACGGCCCGCCGCCGGGGTCGGCAGAGGAGACCTTCGGGCGGGTGCTGCGCGACGACCTGAGGCCCTACCGTGACGAACTGATCGTCTCGACCAAGGCCGGGTACCTGATGTGGCCGGGGCCTTATGGTGACTGGGGCTCGCGCAAGTACCTGCTCGCCAGCCTCGACCAGAGCTTGAAGCGCATGGGCCTGGAGTACGTGGACATCTTCTACCACCACCGCCCTGATCCATCCACGCCGCTGGAGGAAACCCTGGGCGCGCTGGACCAGGCTGTGCGCAGTGGCCGGGCTTTGTACGTGGGTGTCTCCAACTACCCCCCCGACCTCACCCGCCAGGCTGCCCGGATGCTGCGGGCCATGGGCACCCCCTTCGTCATCCATCAGCCTAGCTATTCCATGTTCAACCGCTGGATCGAAGACGGCCTCACCGCCGTGCTGGCCGAGGAGGGCATCGGCAGCATCGTCTTCTCGCCGCTGGCCCAGGGCCTGCTCACCGACAAGTACCTGGGGGGCATCCCCGAGGGCTCGAGGGCGGCCAAACCCCACGGCTTCCTCAAGCCCGAGCACCTCACAGAGGATAAACTCGTCAAGGTGCGCCGCCTGAACGAACTCGCCCAGGCACGGGGCCAGACCCTTGCCCAGCTCGCCCTTGCTTGGGTGCTGCGCCTGCCCACCACCACCTCCGCCCTCATCGGGGCCAGTCGCCCCGAACACATCGACGATGCGGTGGGAGCGCTGAAGAAGCTGGATTTGTCGGAGGGGGAATTGCGGGCCATCGAGGCGATTCTGAGCTAGGGAGGTCGGACGCGATACGCAAAACGCAATACGCCAAAGGCAAAACGCGAGTGGCTATCGGCGCTTCCGTGGCCCTTTTCATCGCAGGCCACGTGCCACAAGCTGCGCGATCCCTTGACACAAACCATGAGCCCCCACCTTTTGCCGAGGGCTGGCTGCATTCGGTTCGGGGGAACGGGCTTGACGCTTTGCTATTTGCCGTCTATATTGGAGTTTGCGGCTTCGGAGGCCAATCCCTCCTGAGCCAGGAGCATCGCGGGGTGGAGCAGTCTGGTAGCTCGTCGGGCTCATAACCCGAAGGTCATAGGTTCAAATCCTATCCCCGCAACCAGAACCCAGAAGCGCAGGGCCACCCCTGCGCTTCTCAATTACCCGTACTTGACCGCTCTCGCCTCAGACGCTACACTTTTTACGTTGTGCTGATGGCACACGCAAAGCCTGGCTGTGTAGCTCAGCTGGTTAGAGCGAACGACTCATAATCGTTAGGTCGGCGGTTCAAGTCCGCCCACAGCCACCAAGACGACGGGAGCGGGGCGGGGTTCAGGACCCCGCCCTTTTCGATATTGGCCTCACCCCTGCTGACACTCGGTGTTCGGCGCATTCCCACGGGTTTGCCGGTTTAACTCAAGCTTCAACTTTGGGGCTCATTTCCCAAATACCCCAGCCGACCTGGGCCTCGAGGTCTATAAAGGGTTCATGAGGATCGCTATTGGTGGGGCTGTTGGGTGGTTGTTGCTGGTTTTGCCGATGGCCTGGGCTGAATCGAGCCCCTGCCTCTCGCAGAAGACCGAAGGCATCTTCAACGGTGTGGTCATGATGGCCAAGCCCACCTGGCTCATCAAGGAATGCGGTCATACCGAGGGCCAGGTTTTGCTGCAGATCAAGCTGTGGATCAAGGGCAACGGGCGCAGCCCTTTTTCCGATGAGTCCTATTTCTCCACAAACCCCAAGGGGGCCAGCATCCTCTTGAAAGCCCTTGACGATGCGGGCTGGAGCAACTTCTCCGAGAACACCGTGCGGGCGGGGGGCGTCGTGGCTACCGTGCGCCACTACAAACACGACAAATTTGGCTTTCTGGCCTTCGGAGTGACCCAAACCCGCACGGAGCTTTTCTTGAGCTTCGTGCGCTACCGGTAGGCCTACTGTCGGACTCCGCGCTTCAGGCCGGGATGGCGAACTGGCGGAAAAACTGCTCGAGTTGCTCGATGGGCCCTGCTGCGCTCTGGCTGGCTTCGGCGATCCAGTGGGGGTCTTCGAAGTGCAGCGCGAGCAGGGCCAGGCTCCAGGTTTCGCTCAGGGCTTCCCGGATGAGGGCTTTGGCACGGGTCGTGGCCTGCGGGTGAGCCAGGGCCAAGGCCGCGAGCTGCTCGAGGTCTTCCATGCGTGAGTTCAGTTCGTGCATAGCTGCTCCCTTGAGCCGGTACGGCAGAGGTGGCTAGGGAGAAACGTAGAAGGGTTTGCCCATCCGGCTGATTCGATGGTAGCCAGGCTGGGGTGATGGGCGGGGTCATTTGCCACAGGTGGATGAACGAAAGCTAATGTTTGTGCGTCATGTCTCCTATACCCGAAGCATCGATAGTCGATGGTCGGTTGCCGGTGACCAGGTGCAAGAACAGACCCGCGCCGGCTTTCCTGGCCCTCAGCTACGGTTCGGCCTGGCTTTGGCTGGCGGGGCCAGGAATATTCCGATCCCGTAGGCCAATTTGCGGGTGGGAGAGATGAGCAGGCGTTGCTGCCAGACCAGCCCGGTGCTCGAGCCCCCGTCGAGCAGGATGGCGTCCTTGGCCCCCAGCCGGGCCATGATCTTGGCGGTTTCGGAGAGGGTGAGGGGCTGGCGGGTACTGACGAAGATCAAAAAGCGCTCGTTGACCAGGCCCACCACGCTGCGCCGGGCCCGGCTCCAGATGGCCGGGTCGTTGTAGCCCTCCGAGCGCGGCCACACCACCACCCGGCCCTCCCGCAGCACGTAGGGCCCGCTGGCGATCACGGTTTCATAGCCGCGCCAGGGCTCCTGGCGGTTGTGGATGCGTGCACGGTTGTCGGGTGTGATGGAGAGCGCGGTGGGGATGCGGCCCCTCGAGAGTTGCTGGCCACCTACCACCAGATCTCCGGCGGGTGAAAAGGTGCGGGGGTGAAAATATCCGCCGTTGATGGCCGCTACCAGCCGAGGCTGCCGAGCCAGGCTCAGCAGAGGGGCGCCGCCTCGCCCCAGACCCCCCTGGGGCAGAAGGGGCCTGATCCGCACCTGGGGGTGGGCTAGGTTGACCTGAACGGCCAGCACCGGAACACCCAGCACCGGGCCATTGATGAGCCTGACGGCGAAGCTGGGCGGCGGCGGGCTGAGCCACAGCTTTTGGCCCCTGAAGATCACATTGCTCTCCAGGTTGTTCCAGCGTTTGAGCTGGGCCTGGCTCAGCTTGTGCCGCTTGGCGATGCCCCACAGCGTATCGCCCCGCTGCACCACGTAGACCTTGGAGGTCTGGGCCCAGGCCGAGCCGAAAAGCACGACGAAAGCGACCAGCCACCCCAACCATCCTCGAGCGCTTCGTCCCATCTGCACCGTAAATTTAGGGTAGCGCAGGTGTGGTGTGTTGAGAGGCGATTATAACCATCGCACAAGGGGCAAACTCATGTGAGTTGTCGCAGGGTCTTCGCTCCCAACCTCGAGCGCAGCAGCAGGAACAGCTCCGCTGTTGCCAGGGCGTCGTAGAGGGCGTGGTGCTCGAGGTGAGGGGGCAGGCCGAAATGGGCGCGGGCTTCGGCCAGGCCCCTGGGCAGCGGGCGGCTATGGGGCTCGAGGTAGCACTGCCGCTCTTGTAGTTTGGCGATCAGGCGCACGGTATCGAGCACCCGGGGCCTGGGCCAGGGGCGGTGCAGGTGGCCATAGGCCCTGCGCAGGAAGCCCATGTCCACGGGGGCGTGGTGCAGCAGCAGAATTCCTTGGCTCAGGCGAGGGTGAATGGCCTCGAGCGCCTCCGCCAGAGGGGGGGCGGCCTCGAGTTCGGCGGGCACGATGTGGTGGGCTCGGATGCCTTCGTGCGACAGCGGCAGACCTGCCTGGGGTCGCACGAGGCTGTAGAAATGCTCACCGTAGCAGATGACTCCCTGCCGGATGGGCACCATCCCCACCGAGAGGATCTGGTCGGTGGGGGAGAGGCCGCTGGTCTCGAGGTCCAGCGCCCAGTAGGTCTGGGAGTCCCAGCGCATCGCTATCCAAGGAGGTCGGTCTGGAAGCGCTGGCCGAGGGCCTCCTGCATCTCGCGCAGCAGCACGAAGGCCTCCTTGAGGTGGCGGCGCTCGAGCGCGGAGAGAGCCTCGAGGGACACCTTGTTGCCAGGAGCCTCCCCGCGACGGAGTGCGCCGAGCTGCTCGCGCAGGCGCAGGCGCGTCAGGAAGTTGAAGGCCTCGGCTAGGGTCTCAGCTCCCTCGGCGCTCAGCTTGCCCGCGCGGGCGGCGGCCTCGAGCCGCTCGAGCGTGCTTCGCGCCGGGCTGAGGGCTTCGAGGGCGTAGACCCTGGCCAGGCTCACGATGGGCGCGATGCCCCCCTTCTTGAGATCGACCCCTCCCTCCTCCTCCCGGATGCGGCGGAAGAAACCCAGCGGTGGGCGGAACTGGAGCGCCGAGCGGGCCATCTGGGCCAGGAAGATGCGGTGCTGGCCGCTGTGGGCAACGAGTTGCTCGAGGCTTTGCAGCGACAGATTCCCGTGAACCGGGCGGAAATCGAAGAAGATCTGGGCCTCGAGCAACTCCTGCGGGTTGGGCTGCTGGATCCAGTGGCCGAAGAGCCGCTCCCACTCGGCCAAGGGCTTGTGCCAGCGGGTGGCCATATAGCCGCCGGGACAGGGCGGGAAGCCGGCCTGCAAGAGCCCCTGCACCACGAACTCGGCCAGGCGGGCGAAGTAGGGCCGGGCCTCGGGCAGGTCGTCCTGGTAGATCAGGGCGTTGTCCTGGTCGGTCAGCAGGGTCTGCTCCATGCGCCCTTCGCTGCCGAAGACGATCCAGGCGTAGGGGGTGGGGGGTGGTCCAAGCCTGGCCTCGGCCAGCTCGAGCAGCACCCGCACGAGCTGATCGTTGAGGCTGCTCACGCTGCGCCCGATCGAAGGAGCCCCCAGCCCTCCGGCCATGAGCGACTCGACTACCCCGGTGAGCTCCTCGCGGTAGCCCTGCAGGTCGGCGGGGTCGCGGGTGCGCTCGAGGCGGCGCAGCAGGTAGAGAGGGCTGCGGGTCTGCTGGCGCATGAGCACGGTGTCGGTGATCACCCCCACGATGCGCCCGTCTCGGGTGACAGGGAGGTGGTGGATGCCCTGCGAGACCATGAAAGCCAGCGCCTCGAACAGCGGGGTCTCGGCGTTGAGGGTCTTGGCTGGAGCGCTCATCACCTCGGCCAGCGGGGTTTCGGGGCCGCGCCCTTCGGCCAACACCCGGTTGCGCAGGTCGCGGTCGGTGAGGATGCCCAGGGGTTCCCCTTCCACCAGCAGCGAGCTAATCCGCTGTTCGCGCATGATCTGGGCCGCCTGGCCGATGCTGGCGCTGCGGGCCACGAACACCGGAGGGCGGCTCACCAGCTCCCCCACCGGCATGCTCAGGTCGAGGTTGAGGGTGCTGGGGGCGTGGTGGAGGGCCTTCGAGACCAGCCGCAGCCGCTCGGCCAGGTCCCGGCTGAAGAACTGCGCGAACTCGGGGTAGGCCAGCAGTCCGCGGAAGATCTTTTGCTCCCAGCGGTAGACCAGCAGATCCTCCTCGGCCACCACGTCGAAGGACGGCGCGTCCTGCGCCAACAGCGAGGGGTAGCCGAAGCAGTCGCCTTCCTCCAGCAGCAGCACTTCTCGGCCCTCGCGCAGCAGACGGGCCGCGCCCTTGCGGATGAGGTAGAGGTGCTCGCTGGGTGGTCCCGTGTGAGCGAGAACCCGCGTGCCCTTGGGGAAGAAGCTGATCTCGAGACCCCGTTCCACCGCCGCGAGCGCTTCTGGGGGTAGGCGGTCGAAGGGTGGGGTCTGCCGGATGAACTCGAGGGGGGTCAAGGTGTTTCCCACTGCCTATTGGCTTCTCATCCCTTCCCCTGCTCAGCCGCTTTAGCCTCGCCCGGCAGTCGCGCGATGAAGCCCGAGGCCAGCCAGGCTGCGAGGGCGAAAACCAGGAAGATGGCCTGCTGGGCCTGGGGGCCTTGCAGCAGGAGCTGGAGGGTCAGCCCCAGGCCCAGCGCCGGGATAGACAGCAGCAGCGTGCGGGCTACCCGCTCCCAGCCCCGCCCCGCGGGCAGGGGCCAGAACCAGGAGAAGCCGACTCCCAGCAGGCTGCCTAGCACCACGGCCAGGAGCAGCTCGAGCATCTGGAGCGGGGTAGGAAGGGGAAAGCCGAAGAAGGGGCTGCCCAGCAGGTAGAACACCCCTACTCCCAGGTAGATCCCCACCACCCGCCGCAACAGGTGGGGGAGGCTCAGGGTCGTGGTTTTGGCCGGTTGCATGACTTTAGGATAAGCCGTCATTTCCCTCCTATATGAGGGTCCCCCCTGAATGCAGGGGGGGCCGGCTCGAGGACGCCTAATCGTGAGCCGACGCCGCCCCGGCGCCGCGGGGGATGCGTAGGTCTTCGACCATGTGCTGCACGGTCTCCGGCGGGGCCGCGGTGGCGCGGGAGACCACCCAAGCCACGACGAAGTTGAGCACCATCCCCACCGTGCCGATGCCCTCGGCGCTGATGCCAAACCAGTTGGGCAGCGCGGGCGCTGCTTGCCCGAAGAGCACGTCGGACTTCATCAGCAGGATCATGACGGTGGTGAAGATCAACCCCGTCAGCATCCCCGCGATGGCGCCCTGGCTGTTCATGCGCTTGTCGAAGATGCCCAGCACGATGATGGGGAAGAAGGAACTCGCCGCCAGGCCGAAGGCGAAGGCCACCACCTGGGCCACGAAGCCCGGTGGATTGACCCCGAAGTAGGCTGCGATCACCACCGCCACGCCGATCATGACGCGCCCCACCAGCAGCCGCTGGGCCTCCGAGGCGCCGGGGTTGATGAGCCGGTAGTAGATGTCGTGGGCCACCGAACTGCTCACCACCAGCAGCAAGCCCGAAGCCGTGGACATCGCCGCGGCCAGGCCACCCGCCGCCACCAGCGCGATGATCCAGGGGGCCAGCCCCGCCACCTCGGGGGTGGAGAGCACGATGATGTCGTTGTCGAAGTAGACCTCGTTGCGGCTGGCGGGGTTGGGGCTGGTGAAGTCGGGCCGTCCGCTCTTGAGGTTGAAGGCCCGGCCCGGCGCGAAGGTGATGCGGCCGTCGCCGTCCTTGTCGGTGAACTGCAAGAGCCGGGTCTTTTCCCACTTGGCCACCCAGGGGATAGCCCGAACTTCCTCGAGGCTCTTGCCATTCAAGGTCTGGATCAGGTTGTAGCGGGCGAAGGAGGCCAGCGCCGGGGCGGTGGTATAGAGCAGGGCGATGAACAGCAGCGCCCAGCCCGCCGATATACGAGCGTCTTTCACGTTGGGCACGGTATAGAAGCGCACGATGATGTGCGGCAGACCGGCAGTGCCCACCATCAGCGCCATGGTGATGCAGAAGACGTCGATCATGGGCTTGGTGCTGGCGGTGTAGGCGGCGAAACCCAGGTCCTGGTGGATCTGGTTGAGCTTGGGCATCAGATCGCTGAAGGTAAAGCCCATCTGCGGGATGGGGTTGCCGGTGAGCACGCTCGAGATGGCGAAGGCTGGGATGGCGTAGGCTATGATCAGCACCACGTACTGCGCCACCTGGGTGTAGGTCACGCCCTTCATGCCGCCGATGATGGCAAAGAAGCCCACCACCGCCACCCCGATGATCACGCCGGTGGCGATGTCCACCCCCACGAAGCGGCTGAACACGATGCCCACCCCCCGCACCTGGCCGGCCACGTACACGAAGGAGATGAAGATGGCGGCGATGGCCGCGATGAGCCGGGCCGTTTGGGAGTAATAGCGGTCGCCCACGAAGTCGGGGACGGTGTACTTGCCGAACTTGCGCAGGTACGGCGCCAGCAGCAGTGCCAGCAGCACGTAGCCGCCGGTCCAGCCCATCAGGTATACCGCGCCGTCGTAGCCCAGCGTGGAGATCAGGCCGGCCATCGAGATGAAGCTGGCCGCCGACATCCAGTCGGCTGCGGTGGCTGCTCCGTTGGCGATGGGGTGCACGCCACGCCCGGCGACGTAGAAGCCCTGCGTGTCGCGCACCCGTGCCCAGTAGCCGATGTAGATGTACACGGCAAAGGTGATGCTGACGATGATATAGGTCCAGGTCTCAACCGACATGCCTTCACTCCTTATTCGTGAACGTTGAACTGCTCGTCCACCCGCTGCATCCGCGCGGCGTAGACGAAGATCAGGATCACGAAGACGTAGATCGAGCCCTGCTGGGCGAACCAGAAGCCCAGCGGCAGGCCGCCGAGCCGGATGCCGTTGAGGGCCGGCGCCAGCAGGATGCCGAAGACGTACGAGACCAACGCCCAGATCGCCAGCAGGCTGACGATAAGGTTGAGGTTGGCCTTCCAGTAAGCCGCTGCCTTGCTTTTATCCATCACAACAAACCCTCCCCAGACCATCGGACGATGGATAGACGACGCCGAGTTATTGGTCTTGGGGCGAACTTTAGCACTCGCTTTTCGGGCAGGCAAGTTTTCCGCCTTTTTCAGCCATATGCGAAAACCAGGAAATCCCCGTGCGGATAGGTACCCGGCGGCACTTGACCGGCCAGGGAGACCTGGCCGAGAAAGAACGTTTTTGGGCTATTCCTCGAGCGTGCTGAGGTCGCCGGGATCGGCTCCGGTTTCCCTGGCCCGCAGCACCCGCCGCAGGATCTTGCCGCTCTTGGTGCGGGGGAGCTGGGGGATGAAGACCACCTCGACGGACACCTCGAGCGGCCCCAGCTGGCGGCGCAGGTGGGTGGCGAGCTTCTGGGCCATCACCGCCTGCACCTCCGGCCCCATGTCCGGGGTGCGGGGCACCACGTAGAGCTTGATGATCTCTCCGCGCTCGGGGTCGGGCAACCCGATGGCCGCGGCCTCCACCACCGCCGGGTGCGAGAGCATGGCCCCTTCGAGCTCGGCGGTGCCGATGCGCTGTTCCCCGACTTTGATCACGTCGTCACCCCGACCCAGCAGGGTGATGTAGCCCTCCTCATCGCTCATCGCGATGTCGCCGGTGAGATACAGCCCCTCCTGGACGGCCTTCTCGTAGCCGGCGGGGTTGTTCCAGAGGGTGTGCATGAACTGGGGAAAGCCGGGCTGCAAGGCCAGGCGACCTTTGTGCCCCACGGGCACTGGCTGGCCCTCGGCGTCGAGGATGAGCGCCTTCACGCCGGGCAGGGGGAAGCCCACCTTGCCGGGTTTGGCCGGCAGGCACAGCGGGGTGGCCAGGCAGGGGGCTGCGGTCTCGGTCTGCCACCAGTTGTCGATGGTCCAGGCCAGGTGTTCGGTGGCCCAGTGCCAGACCTCGGGGGCCAAGTATTCGCCCACGCTCCCCACCAGGCGCAGGTTCCTCAAGTCGGCGCGGCTGCGCCACTCCGGGCCGTGGCGGCGAAAAGTGCGCAGCCAGGTGGGGCTGGTGAGCAGCACGTTTACCGCCTGATGCTCGAGGGTCTCGTAAAAGCTGCCGGGGTCGGGGTAGTCCAGCCTCTCCTCGCGCAGCACGGTGGTCAGTCCTTCCAGCAGCGGCGCGTAGAGCCCATAGGCGTGCCCCACGATCCACGACAGGTCGGCGGTGGTCCAGAAGGTCTCGCCGTCCTTGAGGTCGAACAGCGTGCGCAGGTGGTAGGTGGTGCCCACCATGAAGCCCGCGTGGGTGTGAACTACCCCCTTGGGCTTGCCGGTGGAGCCGGAGGTGTAGAGGATGAACAGGGGGTGCTCGGCGGGCAGGGGCTCGGCGGGGGTATCGGGTCGCTGGCGCTCGAGCAACTCCCAGAACTCCAGCGCATGTCCCTCTCCACCCCGCCCGTGCCAGAGCACCTGGAGATCGAGCCCCTCGGTGGCGGCCTGAACCAGCGGCACCAGCGAGAGGGCCCGCCCGGACTGGTACATGCGGTCGGAAGCCACCAGCAGCCGGGCCTGGGTGTCCACCAGCCGCTCGTGCAGCACGCTGCTGCCCAGCCCTGCCGCAACGGCGGTATGGATGGCACCGATGCGGGCGCAGGCCAGCAGGGTCAGGGCGGCCTCGAGGCCGGTGGGCATGTACACCGCCACCCGGTCGCCCACCCGTAGGGAAGCCCAGGATCAGATGTTCAAGGAGGTAGAAGCGGCC
>NZ_QWLA01000041.1 GCF_003574095.1 Calidithermus roseus | reverse complement strand
GATTAGCAGCAGGTCTTGCCAGCGATGTTGGGTTTTCAAGTACTCGCGGGAATCGGGTATCTGGGCTAGATGCGGCAACGGACTAGGGATGGAGACAGATTTCATATGTGCTTATGATAAAAGCCTGAATTACGAGTTGGGCGGGCGCTTTCCAAGTCAAAAAGTGTTAAAATAACAGCGTGAAAATCTACCTTGATTTGTGCGCCATCCAAAGACCGCTGACACATCGCATCAAATTCGGATTGTTTTAGAGTGAGAAAGGAGGATTACGCAAATGGCTATCGCAATTTATGCCGATGTCCCTGGACAGACGCGCGAAGGTTACGAAGAGACCATCCGGGTTCTCGGAGACCTCCTCAAGGGCGCGCCTGGATTCATCATGCACTACGGCCATCCGATTGAAGGCGGCTGGCGTGTCGTCGAAGTGTGGGAATCAGCAAAGGACGCAGCGGAATGGTTCGCGAAGTATGTGCGGCCGAACCTACCTGCCGATATCAAGCCAGAGCGCCACGTCCAAGAGTTGCACACACTCATTCTCCGATGACACTCTACCTGCCACGGGCGGACGACCACGCATCAAATCGTCCGGCCGAGCTCATCCTTTTGTTCGTGGTTTTTCACAATCGAGCAGTCACACCGTCGCTATCCCGGCAGCCGTCACCGCCGCCCAACATGCGCTTGCACCTGACGCCGCTCCGCTGCGCTGCGCGGCGCAGGTGAAGCGCAAGCCGTTGGATCTCAAAGGGAGCATGTGAAGTGAGAAATTACCTCGCGCAAGCACTCTTCCTCGCATATAGCCCATTCGACGAGCAGCAGGAGTCGTAAATGCCTGTCGTAAAACGCATACTTTGCCTCGCCAATTCCAGGAAGATGTCCGGTCGTTGCGTGGCTGGCCGGGAAGTGCTGGTATCTGCTCCCGGTCCTTGGATCAGGCCCGTCAGTGCGAGGCCGACCGAGGAAGTCTCCGAAGACGAGCGCCAGTACCAGGACGGCAGCGACCCGCGAGTGCTCGACATCATCGATGTTCCGTTGATCCGGCATCAGCCGCATGGCTGCCAGAAGGAGAACTGGTTGCTCGATCCTGATTACTACTGGACGAAGGTTGGTCAGGTCGGTTGGGCAGAGCTTCTGCGTTATGTCGAGGATCCGGAGACCCTGTGGGCGAATACTCGCAGCACGTACAACGGCGCGAACGACGAGATTCTTCAAGCCGATGCAGATGCATTGCCGAACTCCCTCTTCCTAATCCATATCCCCACCTTGGAACTAAGGGTGTTCGAGTCAGGAGGGGCTTTTGGAAAGCCAAAACGTCGCGTGCAGGCTAGCTTTGAGTATCGTAGAATCCGGTATGCGCTTTGGGTGACCGATCCGGTTATCGAACGCGACTACAAGGATCGGGCTGATGGGACCTACATGCTCGGCGAATGCTGCCTTACTGTGAGCCTCGGGGAGCTCTTTCAGAAACAAAACGGTGAGCGGTGCCGATACAAGCTGGTGGCAGCAGTTATCCAACGTGAAAGCGTAGGGCCATGAGCGATTCAATCACCATCTACACCGTGGGGCATTCCACCCACACAGTAGAGAAGTTTCTCGATCTTCTCGAACGGAACGGCGTTACCGCCATAGCAGATGTTCGCTCCAGCCCGTACAGTCGCCATAACCCGCAGTTCAATAAAGACGCCCTTTCGGCCGAGTTGAAGAAACGCGGCATTGCTTACGCCTTCCTTGGCAAGGAACTGGGCGCTCGATCAGACGACCCCTCCTGTTACGAAGGCGGAAAGGTCCGCTATGATCGCCTGGCCAGGACTTCGGTTTTCAAGGCAGGCATCGAACGTGTGCTGAGCGGGGCGCAGAAGTATCGCATTGCGCTGATGTGCGCGGAGAAGGAGCCACTGGACTGCCACCGCACTTTGTTGGTCAGCCGGGCTTTGGAGCAGTGCGGTGTGTCTATCGTCCATATCCTCGCCGACGGTAGCACCGAGACGCAGGCCCAGACTATGTCCAGGCTGCTCGATCTGGTTGGGCTTCCGCAGATGGACCTGTTCCACAGTCGCGATGAGCTGGTGACCATGGCCTGTAAGCTGCGAGAAGAGAGAATTGCCTACGTGGATGAAACCTTTGCTGAGCGGGAGCGATCATGAAACTGTTTACCATTGGGTTCACCAAGAAGTCAGCAGAAGCCTTCTTCACCAAGCTGAAGCGATCCGGCGCTAAGCGGATCTTAGACGTGCGTCTCAACAACATTTCGCAGCTGGCGGGGTTCGCCAAGCGCAATGACCTGGAGTTCTTCCTGCGCGAGATTTGCCATATGGACTACGTCCACGTGCCAGAGCTGGCTCCGACGCAGGACATCCTCGATGAGTACAAGAAGAACAGGGGTGACTGGGCCGTGTACGAGCAGAAGTTTCTGGAGTTAATGCGCAAGCGGGAAATCGAAAAGAGGATTGACCCCGCCCTGATCGCGGACGGCTGCTTGCTCTGCAGCGAGGACAAACCGCATCACTGTCACCGTCGTCTCGTCGCCGAGTACCTAAAGTCGCATTGGGGTGACATCGAGGTTGTGCACATCGTGTGATTGAGGCCCAACAATCGGTTGCAGCGGACTGCGGCTGAACCGGAGCATTAGGCCTCGAGCCCCCAGCAAAATGACACCCACCTGAACGTAGAACACCCGCTTTCTCGAGCCTTTGAATTCCTGCGGCCTGAGCTTCCACCCTCCGGCACAGTTCGCTTTGCCCGTTCGCCCTCGAGCCCGCCTCGAGGGCGTTTTCGTGCATGGCTCGAGTGGGTCAAACGTCCCGAGCGTGTAAGTGGGGGGTAAGGGTCAGGGGGGAATCTGGGGGCGTATGGCACAGGAGCCCACTCCCAGAAACCTTCCCAGAGCGCAGGGGCCTGTGTATCTCGTGCTGCTGTGGCCAGGCGAGGCCGGCAACTGGGAAGGCCGGATCAAGGACGCCAAGACCGGGGCCGAGATTCCCTTCGGGGAGCTCGAGGAACTCATGTCGTGGTTGGAAACCCACAAGAACGACGAAAGCAGGAGGTCGGCATGAACAAAACCTTGCTCGCTCTGGCAGTGGGTTTGCTGCTGGGCCTGGCCTGGGCCCAGGACAGCAAAACCCTCTACCAGAACAACTGTGCGGGCTGCCACGGGGCCCAGGCTCAGGGCATCCCTGGGGCCTTCCCGCCCCTGGCCGCCAACCCACGGGTAGCCGAGGAGGCCTACGTGGTGAAGGTGATCCGCGAAGGTTTGAGCGGGCCGCTCGAGGTCGCCGGGCAGACCTACAACGGGACGATGCCCCCCATGGCCCAGGTCTCGGAGGCGGACGCCAAGGCCATCGCCAGCTATTTGAAGGGCCTGGCTGGGGGAAGTGCCCCGGCTCCCGCCTCCGCGCCCCAACCCGCCGCATCCCCGGCCCCCGACGCGGAGCAGGCTGCTCTGGGCCGGGCCCTCTTCGTCGGGCAGAAGGCTTTTGCCAAGGGTGGGGCGCCTTGCATGGCCTGCCACAACGCGGGCGACCTCGGCCCGATGGGCGGGGGCAGCTTGGGCAAGGACCTCACCAATCTCTACGTGCGGCTGGGTGAGGCGGGCATCAAGGGGACGCTTTCCAGCATCGCCTTCCCGGTGATGCGCGAGGCTTACAAGGGCAAGCCCCTCACTGAAGCAGAGATCGCCGCTCTGGTCGCTTTCTTCGCCCAGGCCAGCAAGGAAGCCCGCTACTCCAGCGCCGTTTACGGCGGGCGCATGTGGTATGCCGCCGTTCCCATCGCATTAGCCCTGTTCGGGGTGATGGCCCTGATCTGGATGGGCCGCAGGCCCAGCCTGGCCGAACGCCTTCGCAGGAGGAGAGCATGAACCAATGGTTCAAAGAGATTGAGGCCCCCACTGAGCGCAAGTGGGAGGAGTTCTACCGCAACCGCTTCGCCCACGACAAGCGGGTGCGCACCACCCACGGCGTCAACTGCACCGGCTCGTGCAGTTGGGAGGTCTTCGTCAAGGACGGCATCGTGACCTGGGAACTCCAGGCCACCGACTACCCCCAGCTCGAGGCCGGCCTCCCCCCCTACGAGCCCCGCGGCTGCCAGCGCGGCATCAGCTTTAGCTGGTACCTCTACAGCCCCATCCGGGTGAAGTACCCCTACGCCCGCGGAGCCCTGCTCGACCTGTGGCGTGAGGCGCGCCAGCAGCACGCCGACCCGGTCGAAGCCTGGAAGAGCATCGTCAATAGCCCGGACAAGCGGCGGCGCTACCAGAAGGCGCGGGGCAAGGGCGGCTTCCGCCGCATCGCCTGGGAGGAGGCGCTGGAGATCATCGCCGCCAGCGTGGTCCATACCACCAAGCAGCACGGCCCCGACCGGGTGATCGGCTTCAGTCCCATCCCCGCCATGTCACAGATTTCCTACGCGGCGGGCTCGCGCTTCCTGACGCTGCTGGGCGGGGTGGCGATGAGCTTTTACGACTGGTACTGCGACCTACCCCCGGCCTCGCCCGAGATCTGGGGCGAGCAGACCGACGTGCACGAGTCAGCCGACTGGTACAACGCCCGCTTCATCGCGGTGATGGGCTCCAACCTCAACATGACCCGCACCCCGGACACCCACTTCATCTCCGAGGTGCGCCACGCCGGGGCCAAGCTCACCGTCTTCAGCCCCGACTTCTCCATGGTCGCCAAGTACGCCGACTGGTGGATCCCCTCCAACCCCGGCCAGGACACCGCCTTCTGGATGGCCGTCAACCACGTGCTGCTCAAGGAGTACCACGTCCTGCGGCAGGTGCCCTACTTCAGCGACTACCTCAAGCGCTACACCGACAACCCCTTCCTGGTCGAAGTTTCAGGCCGCAGGCCGGGGCGCTACTTGCGGGCGGGCCGCCTCGAGGCCTACAAGGACGTCGAGAACGGCGACTGGAAGCTGTTGATGTGGGACGCCCAGCGCGGGCCCGCCATGCCGGGGGGAACCATCGGCTTCCGCTGGCAGAGTGAGAAGGGGCAGTGGAACTTGGAGCTCAAGGACCCCACCAGCGGCGAGCCCATCGACCCGCTGCTCTCCTTCCGCGACCAAGCCGACGAGGTGCGACTGCTCGAGTTCGACGACTTCACCACCGGCAAGACGCTCGAGCGCGGCGTTCCGGTCAAGTACGTCCAAACCAAAGACGGTGAGCGGGTGGCGGTCACCACCGTCTTCGACCTGCTCTTGGCCCAGTTCGGCGTGGAGAGGGGCCTGGGCGGGGCCTACCCCAAGGGCTACGACGACGAGGAAGGGCTCTACACCCCCGCCTGGCAGGAGAAGTACACCGGCATCCACCGCGACACCGTCATCCGCTTCGCGCGCGAGTGGGCCGAGAACGGCGAGAAGACCAAGGGCAAGAACCTCATCATCATCGGGGCCGGGGCCAACCACTGGTATCACAACAACCTGCTCTACCGCGCGGGCATCGTGGCCCTGATGCTCACCGGCAGCGTGGGGGTCAACGGCGGCGGGCTGGCGCACTACGTGGGCCAGGAGAAGCTGGCCAACCAGGCCTCCTGGGGCCCCATCGCCTTCGCCGGGGACTGGGGGATGGCCCCCCGGCAGCAGAACACCCCCAGCTTCCACTACGTCCACACCGACCAGTGGCGCTACGAGCGCGGCTACCGCGACTACGACAGCCTTCCGGGCAAGGAGAGAGAACGCCTCGCCGATCACACCATCGACCACCAGGCCCGCGCGGTGCGCAAGGGCTGGCTGCCCTTCTTCCCGCAATTCAACCGCTCGAGCCTCGAGGTCGTGCGCGAGGCCCAGGCCAAGGGGGCCAAGACCGACGCCGAGATCGTGCAGTACGTGGTCGAGCAACTCAAGAGCGGCAAGCTCGAGTTCGCCATCGACGACCCCGACGCCCCCTCCAACTGGCCGCGCACCTGGTTCATCTGGCGCGGCAACGCCATCGGCACCAGCATGAAAGGTCACGAGTACATGCTGCGCCACTACCTGGGTACCCACACCAACGCCATCGCCCCTGAGCAGGCCAAGGGCTGGGTGAGTGAGGTCAAGTACCGCCCCCAGGCCCCCGAGGGCAAGATCGACCTGGTCGTCGACCTCAACTTCCGCATGGACACCTCGGCGCTCTACTCCGACATCGTGCTGCCGGCGGCGACTTGGTACGAGAAGGAGGACCTCAACACCACTGACCTGCACACCTTCATCAACCCCATGCAGGCCGCGGTGCCTCCGGCTTGGGAGTCGAAGCCTGACTGGGAGATCTACAAGGCCATCGCCCAGAAGGTCTCCGAGCTGGCCAGGGTCCACTTCCCCGAGCCCGTCAAGGACGTGGTGATGCTGCCCCTGCAACACGACACTCCCGACGAGTTGGCTCAGCCCAGCGACAAGGACTGGAAGCGGGGCGAGGTGGAGGCCATCCCCGGCAAGACCATGCCCAAGTTCCGCGTCGTCGAGCGCGACTACAGCAAGCTCTACGAGAAGATGGTCACCCTGGGCCCCGTGGTGGAGCAGAACGGGGTGGGGATGCACGGGCTGTCGATCCCGGTGCAAGACTTCTACCAGGAGCTCGCCCAGCGCCAGGGGCGCTCCTTCGAGGGGCGGGTGATGCCGAGCCTCGAGGAAGCCCGTGAGGTCGCCGAGGCCATCCTCTTCCTCGACCCCGTCTCCAACGGCGAGCTGGCCTACCGGGCCTTCAAGGACGAGGAGAAGAAGACCGGGCAGAAACTCACCGACCTGGCCGAGTCCGTGCGCGACGTGCGCATCGGCTTCAAGGACATCGTGGCCCAGCCCAGGCGCATGCTCACCTCGCCCACCTGGAGCGGCTTGATCAACCAGGGCCGCGCCTACAGCCCCTACACCCTCAACGTTGAGCGGCTCATCCCCTGGCGCACCCTCACCGGGCGGCAGCACTTCTACCTCGACCACGAGGGCTATCTGGCCTGGGGCGAGCACCTGCCCACCTACAAGCCCCGCCCCGACCACACCATGCTGATGGAGACCGAGAAGAGCGCGGCGGAGGCCCAGGGCAAACTGCTCAACTACATCACCCCCCACGGCAAGTGGAGCATCCACTCCACCTACTCCGAGAACCACCGCATGATGACCCTCTCGCGCGGGGGCTACCCGGTGTGGCTCAACGACAAGGACGCCCAGGAGATGGGCATCGCCGACAACGACTGGGTCGAGGTCTTCAACGACAACGGTGTCTTCGTGCAGCGCTGTATCGTCTCGGCCCGCATTCCCCGCGGCACGGTCTTTGTCTACCACGCCACCGAGCGCACCGTGGGAATCCCCAAGAGCCCCCTGCGCGGCAAGCGGGCGGGCATGAACAACTCCCTCACCCGTGCCCGCCTCAAACCCGTGCTGATGTCGGGCGGCTACGCCCAGTTCACCTACGCCTTCAACTACTGGGGGCCCACCGGGGTCAACCGCGACACCTTCGTCTACGTGCGGCGCATCGAGGAGCCGCAGTGGTGATGCCGATAGCCGATGGCCCATAGCTAAGAAGACCAAAAGCTGCCCGCTATGAGCCATCAGCCGGCGCCAAAGGAGACCAAATGAACGTTCGAGCCCACATGAGCATGCTCTTCCACCTCGACAAGTGCATCGGCTGCCACACCTGTTCAGTGGCCTGCAAGAACCTCTGGACCGACCGCAAGGGCACCGAGTACATGTGGTGGAACAACGTCGAAACCCGCCCCGGCGCGGGCTACCCCACCGGCTGGGAGGAGCAGGAGCGCTTCCAGGGCGGCTGGGAGCTGGGGAAGAACGGCGAGCTCGAGCTGCGCCTGCACTCGAGGGCGCGGGGGCTCTCCAGGCTGTTCTTCAACCCCGCCCTGCCCACCCTCGACGACTACTACGAGCCCTACACCTTCCGTTACCAGGACCTCTTCAACGCCCCCGAGGGCAACGACCAGCCCACCGCCATCCCCATCTCGATGGTCACCGGCGAGCCCATCCAGATCCAAGCCGGCCCGAGCTGGGATGACGACCTGGGCGGAAGCAACCTCTACGCCAAGAACGACCCCAACTGGGAGGGCGTAGACCCTGACATCCAGGCCCAGATGCACGAGATCGAGCGGGTGGTCTTCAACTACCTGCCGCGCATCTGCAACCACTGCCTCAACCCCGCCTGCGTGGCGGCCTGCCCCAGCGGGGCCATCTACAAGCGCGCCGAAGACGGGGTGGTGCTGGTCAACGAGAACAAGTGCAAAGCCTGGCGCATGTGCGTGGCGGCCTGCCCCTACAAGAAGGTCTACTACAACTGGTCTACGGGCAAGAGCGAGAAGTGCATCCTCTGCTTCCCGCGCCTCGAGACCGGCCAGGCCCCGGCCTGCGCCCATAGCTGCGTGGGCCGCATCCGCTACATGGGGGTGCTGCTCTACGACGCCGACAAGATCTACGCCGCCGCCAGCGCCCCGGAGGAGCGACTGGTCGAAGCCCAGCGCGAGGCCATCCTCGACCCCTTCGACCCCGCCGTGATCGCCGCCGCCAAGGAGGGGGGCCTCGACGACGAGTGGATCAAGGCCGCCCAGAACTCCCCGGCCTACAAGTTCGTCAAGCTGTGGAAGCTGGCCCTGCCGCTGCACCCCGAGTACCGCACGGTGGCGATGATGTTCTACATCCCCCCGCTCTCGCCCATCGTCAGCACCCTCGAGCGCGGCCTGATCAAGCTCGACCTGCCGCCCGAGCGCATGGACTTCGAGCTTTTCGAGAACCTGGACAAGGCCCGGTTGCCGCTGGAGTACCTCGCCAACATGTTCGCCGCCGGGAACGTCGCGCTCATCGAGCCCATCCTCAAGAAGATGCTGGCCGTGCGCATCCTCAAGCGCCGCCAGAGCGTGTACGGGGAGGTCGATGCCCAGACGCTGGCGCTGCTCGAGGCCGCCGGGACCAACCTGGAGGAAGCCGAGGCCATCTACCGGCTCACCACCCTGCCCACCCTCGAGGAGCGCTTCGTGATCCCGCCCTACCACCGCGAGGCGGCAGCCGAGCTCTACAACGACCCGCTGGCCCACAAGGGCGAGGTGGGCCTGGGCTACATCCAGCCCCCCCGGCGGGGCGAGTGAGGTGACGGCATGAACCCCAACCCCACCCTCAAGACCCTCGCGCTGGCCTTCGAGTACCCGCGCCAGGGCAGCCTGGGCGTCCTGTGGGAGCAGACCCACTCCCTGCCCTATACCCCGGCCAAGCTCCACCTCGAGCGCTTCCTCAAGGCCGTCTCGCAGCTCAAGCTCTCCGAGCGCGAGGAACTGCACACCCGCACCCTCGACCTCTCGCCGCTTTTCGCCCCCTACGTAGGCTTCGCGGTCTACGGCGAGGACTACCGCCGCGGGGCCTTCATGGCCGCGCTCAACCGCGAGATGCAGGGGCTGGGCCTCGAGCTGCGCGGCGAACTGCCCGACCACCTGGCGGTGGTGCTGAACTACCTGGCCCTCGCTCCCGAACCCCTGCCGGAGCTGATGGAGCTGCTGGAGCCCGCGCTCGCGGCGATGTGCAAGACCCTCAAGACCATGGAACCGGACAACCCCTACCTGCACCTGCTCGAGGCGGTGCGGCAGGCCGTGCGGGAGCTTCCTAAAGCCAAGGCCCAGGACCAGGCGCAGCGCAGCCCCTGGCCCTCCCTTGGCGCTCAATCCTCCCCCGGAGGAGGTATCCGATGAACTGGAATACCCTGCTGTTTCTGGTTTTCCCCTACGTCGCCCTCGCGCTGGCGGTGGTGGTGAGCATTCTGCGCATGCGCGGGCGGCCTTTCTCGGTCTCGGCCCAGTCGAGCCAGTTGCTCGAGTCGCGCAAGCTCTACTTCGGCTCCACCGCTATGCACTGGGGGCTGGTGCTGATTCTGGGCGCCCACCTGCTAGCGGTGTTGCTGCCCAAGGGTCTGCTGTTGTGGAGCGCGGTACCCCTGCGGTTGTACCTGCTGGAGATCACCGGCCTGGCGCTGGCGCTGTGGGCGGGCGTGGGGGTATGGATCCTGCTGGCCCGCCGCCTCAGCGAGGCCCGCATACGGGTGGTCTCCACGCCCATGGACTACGTGGTGCTGTTGCTGCTGCTGGTCTCCATCATTACCGGCATCATCACCGCCAGCGCCTATCGCTTTGGCTCCTACTGGTTCCCGGCGGTGTTCACCCCCTACCTCTGGAGCCTCTTCACTCTTCAGCCGCGCCCCGAACTCGTCGCTGACCTGCCCTTCTGGATCCAGTTTCACGTCTTCAACTTCTGGCTGCTGGTAGCGGTGTTTCCCTTCTCCCGGCTCATCCACATCGTCACCGTGCCACTGGGCTACTTGTGGCGGCCCTGGCAGATCGTGATCTGGCTGCGGCGCAAGCGCCCCCTGCGGGCCACCCCGCCTGCGGTGCCCCACCCCGCGCCCGCCTCCAAGCCACAGCCCGCTTTGCAAGACAAAGGAGGTTCGTATGGTTCAGACTAGCGCTCCTGCGGCTCCCTCCGAGCGCAGGGCCCGGCTCGAGGTCCTCACCCTCTCCACCCTCGGTTTCACCCTGATGTTCGCGGTGTGGCTGATGTTCGGGGTACTGGGCATTCCCATCCGCAAGGAGTTCGGCCTCAGCGACGTGCAGCTTAGCTGGCTGTCGGCGGTGGCCATCCTCAACGGTTCCATCTGGCGGCTTGTGGCCGGGATCCTGGCCGACCGCTACGGCGGCAAGGTGGTTTTCACCACCATGCTCTTCCTCACGGCCATCCCCGCTTACCTGGTCTCCCAGGCCGGCAGCTACCAGGCACTGTTGCTCTATGCCTTCCTGGTGGGTTTCGCCGGCAACGCCTTCAGCGTAGGGATCGCCTGGAACTCGGCCTGGTTCCCCCGCGAGCAGCAGGGCTTTGCCCTGGGTGTGTTCGGGGCTGGCAACGTGGGGGCCAGCGTCACCAAGTTCATCGGTCCGGCCATCATCGCCTCGGTGCCCGCGGCTGGATATCTGGGCGGCCTGGTGCCGGGTGGCTGGCGCTTCGTGCCCTTCCTCTACGCCGTTTTGCTGGTCCTGATGGGCTTGGCCATGTGGCTGTTCACCCCCCGCCAGGACAAAAAACCCGGCCAGGGCCGCCCCCTCGTGCAGATGCTCGAGCCCCTCAGGTACGTGCGGGTGTGGCGCTTCAGCCTCTACTACGTGGTGGTCTTCGGGGCCTACGTGGCGCTGTCGGCTTGGCTGCCGAAGTACTACGTGGACGTCTTTGGCCTGCCCCTCTACCAGGCTGCGCTGCTCACGGCGCTTTTCATCTTCCCGGCCTCGCTCTTGCGTCCTCTGGGCGGTTACTTCTCCGACCGCTTCGGCGCCCGGCGGGTGATGTACTGGACCTTCGGCATCATCCTGCTCGCCAGCGGCATCTTGATGATGCCCAACGGGCATATCGTGCTCTACCTGCCCACTAAGTACGAGACTGACGGCCTGCGCGAGGTGATGCGCTACACGATGACGGTCTGGCCTTTCACCTTCTTGGTCTTCCTCATCGGCATTGGAATGGGCATCGGCAAGGCCGCCGTCTACAAGCACATCCCCGAGTACTTCCCTAAAGACGTGGGCGCGATAGGGGGCCTGGTGGGGATGCTGGGGGCTCTGGGCGGCTTCTTCCTACCCCCCCTCTTCGCTTACACCCAGACCCTTACCGGCCTGCCCCAGACCACTTTCTTCATCCTCTTCCTCCTGACCCTGGTGAGCGCTGTCTGGATGCACCTCACCGTGCTCTCGCTGCTGCAGCAGGCTGCCCCGGAGCTCAGGGACCGGTTTGAGTACCAGGGAGAACGCTAATGGCCCTTCGTATCCCCACAAAAAACGGTACTTGGCTCGAGCGCTGGAATCCCGAAGATCCCCAGCTCTGGGAGGCTGCGGGCAAAGCCATCGCCTGGCGCACCCTCTGGATCACTACCTACAACCTGACCCTCTCCTTCATCGTCTGGTTCATGGTTTCGGCCATCGTGGTGAAGCTACCGGGGGTGGGCTTCAAGTTCACCACCACCCAGCTCTTCTGGCTCACGGCCATGCCGGGGCTGGCCGGAGGCACCCTGCGGATCATCTGGACCTTCCTGCCCCCCATCCTGGGCACCCGGCACCTGGTCACCATCTCCACGGCGCTCCTGCTGATTCCGGTGCTGGGCTGGAGCTACGCCATCCAAAACCCCAGCACGCCCTACTGGGTGCTGCTGTTGCTCGCGTTCCTCGCCGGCATCGGGGGCGGCAACTTCTCCGGCTTCATGCCCTCGACCAGCTACTTCTTCCCCAAGCGGCTGCAGGGCACGGCTCTGGGGATCCAGGCGGGAATCGGCAACTTCGGCGTGAGCGTGGTGCAGTTCCTCACCCCCTGGGTAGTGGGTTTCGCCCTCTTCGCCAGCGGGATCTTGCGCCTGGATGACCCCCAGAGCTTCTCAGCCGCCAATGGGCTCTCCAGCCCCATCTGGCTGCACAACGCCGCTTTGGTCTGGACGCTTTTCATCCTGATCGGGGTGGCGCTGGCCTGGACTTACCTCAAGAGCGTGCCGGTGCGGGCCAACTTCCGCGAGCAGTTCGACATCTTCCGCGACAAGCACACCTGGATCATGACCAGCCTGTACATCGCCACCTTCGGCTCCTTCTCGGGCTTCTCGGCGGTGTTCGCCTTGCTCATCCGGCAACTCTACGGCAAGTTCGAGGGCGCGCCCGACCCCCTGGCCTTCGCCTTCCTGGGGCCGCTGGTGGGCTCGGCGCTACGGGTGATCTTTGGCCCGCTGGCGGACAGGTTCGGCGGGGCCAGGCTGACCCAGGTCAGCACCCTCGGGATGCTCTTGAGCGCCATAGGGCTGAGCTTCTACGTCAACCCCGTTTCGCTCTCGCAGTTTCCCTACTTCGTGGGCTTCATGCTCGCTCTGTTCTTCTTCGCCGGCATCGGCAACGCCAGCACCTTCAAGCAGATGCCCATGATCTTCGATCCGCGCAGGGCTGGGGGCGTGATCGGCTGGACGGCGGCGGTGGCCGCTTACGGCCCCTTTATCTTCTCGACCCTCATCGCCGCGATCATCGCCCGGACAGGCCACCCCACGGCCTTCTTCTACGGTGTGGCGGTGTTCTACGCCCTCAACGCGGGGCTCAACTGGTACTTCTACGCCCGCAAGGGGGCGGAAAAGCCCTGCTGAGTGCCCTTTATCGCGCCTCCCACGAGAAGCGTTGGGCCGCATTGGGACCGGCCATGATGGGAAGCTTCCCGTGGGAACGCCTTTTGTGAGCTGGTAATGGCGCGGTAACGGGGGTGGCCTAGCTTGAGAATGGCAGGGAAATCGCACCACCCTGGGCCCCAGCCTGGTGGCGGCTGGGGTCCAGGAGGAAGGCTCGAGTCTTTGTTGGGGTGTGTCGCCACCGCACGCCCGAAGGAGGTGAAGCATGTTGGCCCGTTTTGACCCCTTCCGCGAAATAGCCAGCTTGCGGCGGGAGATCGAACGCCTCTTCGACGAGAGCCTGTTCCGCCCTGAGCTATCCGACGTTGCTTCAATGCCGCTGGACGTGTACGAAGAGGGCGATAACCTCGTGGTGAAGGCTTCTATGCCTGGCCTGAAGCCCGAGGAGATCAAGGTCGAAGTGCGCGGGGACGTGCTGCACATCGCGGGTGAGAGCAAGAAGGAGGAGGAAAAGAAAAAACGCAACTACCACCTGCGCGAACACCGTTACACCCGCTTCGAGCGCTCGGTGGTATTGCCCGCGGAGGTGCTGGTAGACAAAGCTACCGCCACCTTCGAGAATGGGGTACTGACCCTGACCCTGCCCAGGAGTGAGACCCCCAAGGCCAAGGCGATCCCCATCCAGAGCAAAGTAGGGGCGTAACGCGGTTCGCAGCGGCGGGGTGAGGGGTGCTCACCCCGCCTTTGGGCTGGCGAGGTTGCTTGTGAGAAATGCCGAGGTATCCCGCTTGTTCCAGGAAATGGCCGAGATGCTCGAGTTCCTGGGAGATAACCCTTTTCGCGCTAGGGCCTACCGGCAAGCCGCGCGGGTGCTGGCCGACCTCCAGACCCCCATCGAAGACCTGGCCCAGCAGGGGCTGGAAGCCCTGGAGGACATTCCCGGCATTGGCCCCGAGTTGGCCGCCAAGATCCAGGAGTATCTGCAAAGCGGTAAGATCGCGGCTCACGAAGAGCTTGCCCGCCAAGTGCCCGCCGGGGTGCTCGAGGTCATGCGGGTTCCCGGTGTAGGGCCCAAGACCGCCCAGTTGCTGTGGAGCCGGCTCGGGGTGGACTCGCTGGAAAAGCTGAAGGCGGCGCTGGAGTCGAAGAAGGTACTCCAGCTGCCCCGCTTTGGCGAGAAAAAGCGGCTGCACCTGTTGGAAAACCTGGCCCTGGCGCAGTCCGCCACCCAGCGGCGGCCCCTGGGCAGCGTGTTGTGGCGGGTGCGGGAGTTGCTGGCGGCAATTCGCGGCCTCCCCCAGGTGGAGCAGGCGGAGTGCTGCGGCTCGGTGCGCCGCTACAAGGAAACCGTGGGCGACCTGGATTTCCTGGTCGCCACCCGGCAGGGGGAGAAGGTGCTGGCCCAGTTCACCCGGCTGCCGGGCATCGCCGATGTCGAAGCTGTGGGGGAGAACCGGGCCACGGTGTTTCTGGAGGATGGCTTGCAGGTGGACTTGAAGATCGTGCCCCCCGAATCCTGGGGGAGCGGCCTGCAGTACCTGACCGGCTCCAAGGCCCACAGCATCAGGCTGCGCAAGCTGGCCCAGGAGCAAGGGCTCAAGCTCAATGAGTACGGCGTCTGGGAGGGGGAAAGGCAGGTCGCGGGTCGGGATGAGGCCGGGGTGTACGCAGCCCTCGGCCTGCCCCTCATCCCGCCCCCCCTGCGCGAGGACTGGGGGGAGATCGAGGCCGCGCAGGCCGGTAGGCTGCCCAGGTTGGTCGAGCTGAAGGACATCCGGGGGGATTTGCAGCTTCATTCCACCTGGTCCGACGGGAAGAACACCCTGCTCGAGCTGGCCCAGGCCGCTAAAGAACTGGGTTACGAGTACATCGCCGTCACCGACCACTCCCACAGCCTGCGGATCGCCCACGGGGTTCATGCCCAGAAGATGAAGCAGCGCATCCGGGAGATCCGCAAAGTCAACGAAAAAACGGGTGCGAAGCCCTATGTGCTGGCCGGGGCCGAGGTGGAAATCCTCGCAGACGGCTCCCTGGATTACCCCGACGAGGTGCTCGAGGAACTCGAGATCGTTCTCGTCGCCATTCACTCCCACTTCGGCCAGGACCAAAAAACCGAGACCCGGCGTATCCTCAAGGCCCTGGAGAACCCTTACGTCCACATCCTCTCCCATCCCACCTGCCGCCTCGTCGGTCAGCGCAAGGGGATCGAAGCCGATTGGGAGAAGGTCTTCTCCCAGGCTAAGTCGCTGGGCAAGGCCGTAGAGATCGACGGCTACTACGACCGTCTGGACCTGCCCGACAGGCTGGCTCGCCAGGCGGGAGAAATGGGGGTGATAATCTCCCTGGGTACCGATGCCCACCAGATCGACCACCTGCGCTTCATGGACCTAGCCGTGGGCACGGCCCAGCGGGCCTGGTTGGGGCCTTCCCAAATCCTCAACACCAAGCCGCTGGAGGAGTTGCTGGGGTGGCTCGAGGGGGTCCGGCAGAGCTGACGAGGAGCACAAAAGCATCGAAATCCGGGCCGGAGGGCTTTCCCCAGGCGTAATTGTGTCGATCTCGACGGAATTTTCCGGCGCACCATCGGGCTGAGACAATGTGAGGGGCGCTCTATTTTCGGCTGGCTCTTCTTCAGCGAACTCGATTTCTCGACTCAGGCCGCCGGTAACGGGGCGGTAATGCCGGGGCTTTAGCCTGGGCCAGAAGGGGGTAGCTATGGCTTTCTGGAGATTCAGCGACGGCACCGTGCTACGCACGGGGGCACTGGTCGAAGGCCAGCAGCCCTTCGCCGACCATCTGCGCGCCAAGCTTTACAGTCTAGCTCACGGCGTGGGGCCCTTGGTGTGGTTGGATCAGGACCGCGACGGAGCGGTGGCGCTCCATCCCGAGGACAACTGGCTCCTCGACCTGTGGGCCCGCAACGAAGCCCGTCTCGCTGGGCTGGAGGTGTGTGAAACCGACTACGTTCCCCGGCCCTCCGATATTCCAGCCGAGGCACTCGAGCAGCTCAAGCGCCAACCCCAGGTTCTGGACGAACTACTGTGACGAGCCCAGGGAGGATGGAGGTGGCCCGACCCTACGGTTTCGACGCCTGTTCGCCTGAGGCCAGAGGGGCGCAAGGCGGGGGGTGAGGGACATGCCTGCTGTGATCATCGACGGCCAGGTGCACGAGTTCCACCCTGGCCAGACCATCCTCGAGGCCCTCCACGACCTGAACATCGACCTGCCCTCCGCCTGCTATGACCCCCGCCTCGAGCCCTACGGGGCCTGCCGGCTGTGCCTGGTGGAGGTCGAGGGCCAGCCCCACCCCGTCGCCTCGTGCAACATGCCCCTGCAGGAGGGCATGGTCATCCGCACCCACACGCCCGAACTCGAGGAGGGCCGCAAGCAGGGGTTTCGCTTCCTGATTGGTCGCTACCCCAAGGAGGCTGTTGAGCGACAACCCTCCAAACCGTTTCACGAGCGTCTGCGAGACTACGGTCTGGCCGAGGGGCTGAAGGCCGAGCCCGACCCCCGACTGCAAGACTTCACCCATCCCTACATCCGGGTCGACCTCTCGCAGTGCATCCTCTGCTACCGCTGCGTGCGCATCTGCGAGGAAGTGCAGGGGCAGTTCGTGTGGCAGGTGTTCGGTAGGGGGCACCAAACCCACCTCGAGCCCTCCGGACCCAGCCTGCTCCAGAGCGCGTGCGTGAGTTGCGGGGCCTGCGCCGACACCTGCCCTACGGGGGCCATCGACGATTGGAGCGTGCTCGAGCTGGGCACTCCCACCGCCTGGACCCGCTCGACCTGCCCCTACTGCGGGGTGGGCTGCGAGTTTTTGGTGGGCACCCGCGACGGGAAGATCACCCAGGTCAAGCCCGCGCTCGATGCGCCGGTCAACAAGGGCCACCTCTGCGTGAAGGGGCGCTACGCCTTCGCGTACAACGATGCCCCCGACCGCGTCACCCGGCCCATGATCCGCCGAGACGGGGAGTGGCAAGCGGTGAGCTGGGACGAGGCCATCGCTTTCGTCGCCGCCGAGCTGAAGCGCATCCGGGAAACTCATGGCCCCGATTCCATCGGCATCCTGGGCTCAGCCAGAGCCACCAACGAGGAGAACTACCTGGCCCAGAAGTTTGCCCGCGTGGTCATCGGGAGCAACAACGTCGATTGCTGCGCCAGGGTCTGCCACGCGCCCAGCGCGGTGGCCCTGGCCCAGGTGTTTGGCACCGGGGCTGCCACCAGCGCCTTCGACGACATCGAGCTGGCCCAGACCTTCCTGCTGGCCGGGACCAACACCACCGAGAACCACCCGGTGGTAGGCGCGCGCATCAAGCAGGCCAGACGCAGGGGGGCCAGGCTCATCGTGGTGGACCCCCGCAAGACCGAGCTGGCCGGCTGGGCCGACATTCACCTGGCCCTGCGCCCCGGCACCGACATCCCGCTGTTTCACGCCATGGCCCGGGTGATCCTCGAGGAAAACCTCACCGACCCCGCCTTCCTGGCCGAGCGGGTGGAGGGGCTGGGGGCCTTTCGCGAAGCCATCGCCGAATGGACGCCCGAGCGTGCCGCCGAGGTGTGCGGGGTGAGCGCCGAGGCCATCCGCCAGGCGGCGCGGCTCTACGCCACCCACAAGCCCTCGATCTGCTTTCACGGCCTGGGCCTGACCGAGCATCACCAAGGCAGCGAGACGGTGATGGCCCTGGCCAACCTGGCCCTGCTCACCGGCAACGTGGGCCAGCCGGGCACCGGCGTGAACCCCCTGCGCGGCCAGAACAACGTGCAGGGCTCGGCCCACATGGGCTGCGAGCCCAACACCCTCACCGGCTCCCAACCGCTTGCCAAGGCCCGTGCCCACTTCGAGCAGCTCTGGGGCTGCCCCCTCCCCACCACTAAAGGTCTCAACCTCATGCAGATGCTCGACGCCGCGCGAAAGGGCCACCTCAAGGCGCTGTGGCTCTTCGGCTACGACGTGCTCCTGAGCAACCCCGACGCCGCGCACACCGCCCAAGCCTTCGAGCGGCTCGAGCTCGTCGTGGTGCAGGACCTCTTCATGAACGAGAGCGCCCGCGCCTACGGCCACGTCTTCTTGCCAGCGGCCAGCAACTTCGAGAAGGACGGCACCTTCATGAACTCCGAGCGGCGCATCCAGCGCGTTCGCCAGGCCCTGCCGCCCGCGGGGGACTCGAGGCCCGACTGGCAGATCCTCTGCGACGTCGCACGGGCCATGGGCCAGGGAGAGCGCTTCGCCTTTGAGGGCCCCGAGGCCATCTGGGAGGAGGTGCGGGCGGTGTGGCCGGGCGGCGCGGGGATCAGCTATGCGCGGCTCGAGCAAGGCGGCTTGCAGTGGCCCTGCCCCAGCCTGGACCACCCCGGCACCCCCCGACTGCACGCCCAGAGCTTCCCCGCCGGCCCCAGGGCCACCCTGGCGGCGGTGCCCTACGTGCCCAGTCCCGAGCAACCCAGCCCGGAGTACCCCTTCGTGCTCATCACCGGGCGCACCCTCTACGCCTTCAACGCCGGCACCATGACCGCCCGCACGCCCAACACCCGGCTCTACCCCACCGACCGGCTCGAGGTCTCCCCATCCGACGCCGAGTGCCTGGGCTTGCGGGAGGGCGAGAGGGTGCGGGTGGTGAGCCCCTACGGCGAGGCCCGCCTGCCCGTGCACATTACCCAGCGGGTCAAGCCCGGCGAGCTGTTCTCCACCTTTCACGACCCCGATGTGTTCATCAACCGCCTCACCAACCCCCACCGCGACCGCTACACCCTCACCCCGCAGTACAAGCGCACGGCGGTGCGGCTGGAGAAGCTGCCAAACGCAAGCCGCGAGTAGCTACCGACCGTCGGCCACCAGCTATCGGCGATTTCCGTAGGAGTGAGCCGGTAGCTCGCCCTTTTCACCCTGGCCAGCCGGGGGTAGGGGACACTTTGCCCTTCCCTCGAGGCGTAAGGTGAGGCTGGGAGAGCCCAGCGGGCTCGCTAATCAGCTTTTCCCTGTCTTGGAGCGCACCGGGCTCCTCCTGGGGGTTGGCCATGGTGGGCACGGCACAGTTACAGGTCCGCACCCTGGGTGCAGCCGAGGTGCGGCGGGGAGGCTGCTTGGTGCAGTGGCGGGCTGACTCGGCGCGAACGCTGTTCTTCTACCTGCTCGCCCACCCCGAGGGCCGCAGCCGCGAGCACATCCTCGAGGTGCTCTGGCAGACGGTGCCTAGCTCGAGCGCCAACAACCGCTTCCGGGTGACGGTTCACCGCATCCGGGTGGCGCTGGGCTGGCCGGGTGCGGTGCTGGAGGAGCATGGGCGCTACCGGCTGGCTCCCGAGGTGCTCAGGGCTTCGGACATCTACGTCTTTTACCAGGCCCTCGAGTGGGCTGAGCGGGCTCAGGCGCCGTGGGCTCGGTTGCGTTGTTACCAGCAGGCCCTCGAGCTGTACCGGGGAGAATTCCTGCCCCAGGAGGAGGCCGAGTGGGTCGGGGAGACGCGCGAGCGGTTGCGGGCGGCCTACGTGCAGGCTGAACTGGCGGTCTCGAGGCTCTTCTGCCAGCTGCGTGAGTGCCCGGCGGCGGTGGCGGCGCTCTCCCGCGCCCTCCACACCGACCCCTACCTCGGCGAGGACCAGCACCAGCGCCTGATGGTCTGCCTGGCGGCGGTGAAGGGAAAATACGCCGCCATCGAGCACTACCGCCGCTTCCTGCGCTTTTTGCGCGAGGAACTGGGCGACTCCCCGATGCCGGAAACCGTCGAGCTGGCCGAGCGCATCAAGTGCGGTCATGCGGTGGGCTGGCCCGCCGACGCAGGCTTCGATTGCCCTCTCCTGCGCGAGCCCCCTCCAAAGCCAAGCACCGAAGCCCCGCTGGTGCGACAGATTGGCCTCGAGCGCCCCTGAAAGGAGTGAAGAAATGGCCGGCAAAGCTGTACCTGACCCCAACCCTACCACCACCCGCTGGGTGCGCTGGTTCGAGGAGATCGGCATCGACGACGTGGGGCTGGTGGGCGGCAAGAATGCCAGCCTGGGTGAGATGCTGCGCGAGCTCTCGCCGCTGGGTGTGCCCATCCCCGACGGCTTCGCCATCACCGCCGAGGCCTACCGCTACTATCTGGAGGCCGCCGGGCTGAGCGAGGAGATCCGCGCCATCTACGCCGGGCGCGATCCGGCGAGCGTGGAAGACCTCGAGCAGCGCTCCCGCCGCCTGCAAAGCCGCATCCTGCAGACCGAGTTGCCCGAAGACCTCGAGCGCGAAATCCTGGCCGCCTACCGCGAACTTGCCCGCCGCAGCGGGGTGGCAGACCCCTTCGTAGCCGTGCGCTCCTCGGCTACTGCCGAGGACCTGCCCACCGCCAGCTTCGCCGGAGCCCACCAGACCCTGCTGGGCGTCAGGGGTGAGGTCGAACTGCTCCAGGCCGTGCGGGAGTGCTTCGCCAGCCTGCACACGCCCCGCGCCATCCGCTACCGCGAGGACATGGGCTTCGCCCACGACAAGGTGCTGCTGTCGGTGGGGGTGCAGCGCATGGTGAGGAGCGACCTGGCCAGCTCGGGCGTGATCTTCACCCTCGACACCGAGACCGGCTTCCGCGAGGTGGTGGTGATCGACGCCGTGTGGGGCCTGGGCGAGAACATCGTGCAGGGCAAGGTGGTGCCCGACGAGTTCAAGGTGCACAAGCCCACCCTGCTCCAGGGCTACCGGCCCCTGGTGAGCAAGAAGCTGGGCGGCAAGGAATTCAAGCTGGTCTTCAACGAGCACACCCACCTGCTCGAGAACGTCCCCGTGTCCACCGCCCAGCGCGAGGCCTACTGCCTGAGCGACGCCGAGGCCCTCACCCTGGCCGACTGGGCGCTCAAGATCGAGGCCCACTACTCGCGCAGGCGCGGCCAGCCCACGCCCATGGACATCGAGTTCGCCAAGGACGGCCTCACCGGCCAGCTCTTCATCGTGCAGGCGCGGCCCGAGACCATCCACAGCCAGAAGACCGGGCTCGCGCTCGAGGTCTTCCGCCTCGAGGGGCAGGGCCCGGTGCTCACCCAGGGCATCGCGGTGGGCGAGAAGATCGCCGCCGGAGCGGCCCGCGTGATCCACGACCCCAGCGGCATCGCCCGCTTCCGGCCCGGCGAGGTGCTGGTGACGCGGGCTACCGACCCCGACTGGGAACCCATCATGAAACTCGCCAGCGCCATCGTCACCGAGCGGGGTGGGCGCACCTCGCACGCGGCCATCGTGGCCCGTGAGCTGGGCATCCCGGCGGTGGTGGGCACCGGCGACGCCACCCAGGTCATCGCGACAGGTCAGGAAGTCACGGTCTCGTGCGCCGAGGGCGAGGTAGGGCGGGTGTATGGGGGGCGGCTCGAGTTCAGCACCCAGACCCTCGATCCCTCGGCCTTGGGCCCCATCCGCACCCAGATCATGATGAACGTGGGCGACCCCGAACAGGCCTTCAAGCTGGCGTTGTGGCCGAGCGACGGGGTGGGGCTGGCCCGCATGGAGTTCATCTTCGCCAGCTACGTGCAGGTCCACCCGCTGGCCCTCACCCGCTACGCCAGCCTGGCCCCCGCCGTGCGCGAGCAGGTGGACCGGCTCACCAAGGGCTACGCCGACAAGAGCGAGTACTTCGTGGACAAGCTGTCCCAGGGCATCGCCACGCTGGCGGCGGCCTTCTACCCCCGCCCGGTGATCCTGCGCTTCAGCGACTTCAAGACCAACGAGTACGCCCACCTCCTGGGCGGCGAAGCCTTCGAGCCCAAGGAGGAAAACCCCATGATCGGCTGGCGGGGCGCCTCCCGCTACTACCACCCCGACTACAAGGAGGGTTTCTTGCTCGAGGTGGCCGCGGTCAGGCGGGTGCGCGAGGTGATGGGCCTGAAAAACCTCAAGGTGATGATCCCCTTCTGCCGCACCCCCGAGGAAGGGCGCAAGGTGCTGGAGGTGCTGAAGGAGGGCGGGCTCGAGCGCGGGGTGGACGGGCTGGAGGTCTACGTCATGGCCGAGGTCCCCTCCAACGTGCTCGAGGCCGAGGCTTTCGCCGAGCTCTTCGACGGCTTCTCCATCGGCTCCAACGACCTGACCCAGCTTATCCTGGGAGTAGACCGCGACTCGGCCCAGGTGGCCCCCCTCTTCGACGAGCGATTGCCCTCGGTCAAGCGAGCCTGTGCGATGCTGATCGAAAGCGCCCACGCCAAAGGCCGCAAGGTGGGCATCTGTGGCCAGGCCCCCTCCGACTACCCCGAGTTCGCCGCCTTCCTGGTCGAGCACGGCATCGACTCCATCAGCCTCAACCCCGACTCGGTGTGGCGCATCAAGAGCCGTATCCTCGAGGCTGAGATGGCCCAGGAAAGCGACCAGGACGAAGCCTGGTGAGAAGGAGGTAGGCAATGAAACGCGAGCGAGTGGTGTTTTTGGGTGAACGGGTGATCGTGGGCGAGGAGATCGACCCCGACGAACTCCCCGACCGCGAGGGCTTCCGCCGTCAGGCTGCGCGGTGGGGCGGCCCGGAAGACGTGCTGATCCTGCGCAACGCCCGGCTGGAGGAAGCCAGCGCCGGCGAGCGCATCGACTACCTCATGATCCGCCGCAGCGAGATCAGCGCCCTGGGCATCGGCATGGCCGCCGTAGAGGGCTTCGGGCCTGCGTCGGTGCATTGAAGGGGGAGGGACATCGGGCGACGGATGTAGGGAGCTTGCAGCCTGGGGCGCGTGGGAAACTCCTCCCCGGCCCCCCCGCCGGTTCGGATACTGCGTAATGCTGAGACTCTATGGGCCGAGCTGGCTCAATCCCTAGCCGCCAAGGAGGATTGGGGGAGCGAGACCGCAAGCGTTGAGGATCTGGTCCGAAGCAACACCCTGGGCGATAGGGCCTACGTGGGTACGGCGGTTTACTGTCCCAGCCGAAGCAACTTGAAGCATCAGACCCCCTGGCCCAGGGCGATCGCTCGGCTGCGCAAACGCATCGAAACCAGTTTCAGTCGTCTGGTTCGTTCCTTCCACCTGCACGTGGGGCAGTTCAAGACCTTCTGGTCGCTCAGAGGCAGGGTCAACCTCAAGATCGCCGCCCACCCTGGAACTCTGGCCTGACTTCAGGTGGCAAACGAGGTAATCCTCTAGCGTATTTTGGTAACGGGGGTGGTTTTTCATTGCATACAAACCCTCCCCCCTTTCTTCCGTTTGTCAAGCAGCAAACGACGTAATACCTTTTCATCGCCTATGCGACCAATTTCCTGCTTTGGGGGCTGACTCTGCTTTGGATCAGCCTCCTCTGAGCGGGCTGCAGCCACTAGGTCTTAAGACCTAGGATCGTCTCGGTCCGGGGCCGGACGTTTTGGAGGGCGCGTTCTTCCTACCCTTAGACCCGGAAAGGGAGGAACCGAAGATGCTCGACCTCTACAACCTGCTGAGCGTCGTCCGCCAGACCCGCCAGGCCCAGATCGAGCAGGCGCGGCTCGAGGCCGAGGTTCGCAGGGCCCGCCAGTCTGCTCGACGCCCCCCCGAGCCTGCCAAAAGCCTCGAGCCCACCCTCAAGGAGGAAACATGCGCCTAGAATCCGCGAAAGTGGCCCTCATCACCGGCGGCAGCCGGGGCCTGGGGTTGGCCCTGGCCCGAGCCCTGGCCGAGCGGGGCTGGTCGCTGGTCATCGACGCCCGCGGGGCCGAAGCCCTCGAGCAGGCCCGAAGGGAGCTTTCGGCCCGGACCAGCCTCATCGCCCTCCCCGGCGACGTGGCCGACCCCGAGCACGCCCGGGCCCTGGTCGAGGCGGCTCGCTCGCTGGGCGGGATCGACGTGCTGGTCAACAACGCCAGCATTTTAGGCCCCAGCCCCCAGCCAGGGCTGGCCGATTACCCGCTGGAGGTGCTCGAGCGGGTCTATCGGGTCAACGTGTTTGCCCCCCTGCGCCTGATCCAACTGGCCCTGCCCGCGCTCAAGCCGGGGGCCCGCATCCTCAACATCACCTCCGACGCCGCCGTCGAGGGCTACGCGGGCTGGGGCGGCTACGGCTCGAGCAAGGCCGCGCTCGAGCAGCTCTGTCGCGTGCTGGCCGCCGAGCACCCCGAGCTGCGCGTGTACTGGGTGGACCCCGGCGACATGAACACCCAGATGCAGCAGGAAGCCTTCCCCGGCGAGGACATCTCCGACCGCCTCCCGCCCGAGGCGAGCGTGCCGGGGCTGCTCGAGCTCGTCGAGGGCGAGCACCCCAGCGGGCGCTACAAGGCCCGCGAACTCGCGGGGGTGGCGCGGTGATCCGCGAGCTGCGCGTGGCCCTCACCGTGCAGGACTTCGACGCCGCGCTGCACGTATTCCGTGACTTACTGGGCCTGGAAACGCTACAGGAGTGGCGCAACCCCGACGGGCGCGGGGCTATCCTGGCGGTGGGGCGGGCCACCCTCGAGCTCTTCGACGCCGCCCAGGCCGCGAGCGTGGACCACATCGAGGCCGGGGCACGGCTTTCGGGGGTGGTTAGGCTGGCGCTGGAGGTGGAGGACCTCGAGTACGCCGCCCGGAGCTTCGCACGGGCGGGAACCAAAGCCGTTGCACAGCCCAGGCTCACCCCCTGGGGCGACCGCAACCAGCGCCTGCAAACCCCCGAGGGCCTGCAGATCACCCTCTTCGTCCCGTCCGAGGGGAGGGGGGCATGAGGGTGGGTTCGCTCGAGCCGGGCCTGGAGTTCAGCCTGCCCCCCGAACTCGAGGCCCACGCCCCCCCGGAGGCCCGTGGCCTGGCCCGCGACGAAGTGCGGCTCTTGGTCTCGCACAAGCAAGGCGACCGTCTGGTCCACGCCCGCTTCCGCGAGCTGGGCGAGTTCCTGCGGGAGGGAGACGTGCTGGTGATCAACACCTCGGGCACGCTGCCCGCCGCGCTACCGGCCTTTCGGGACGACGGGAGCGAGTTTCGCCTGCACCTTTCCACCCGCCTGCCGGGCGGGGTGTGGAGCGTGGAGTTGCGGCAGCTCGAGGGCGGCGCGACCAAGCCCTTCTTCGAGGTTAGGGCCGGCGAGGTGCTGGCCCTGCCCGGCAGCGCTACGGTCCATCTGCTCGCTCCCTACCGGATGGAAGGGCATCCTCCCAGCCGCCGGCTGTGGATCGCCGTCTTCTCTTTCCCCCAACCCTACACCCTGAACCCCCTGCCCTACCTCCTCGAGCACGGCAAGCCCATCCGCTACGGCTACGTGGCGGAGGAGTGGCCGCTGGAGTTCTACCAGAGTGTCTACGCCACCCTTCCGGGCAGCGCCGAGATGCCCTCGGCGGGGCGGGCCTTCACGCCCGAGCTCATCACCCGGCTGGTTGCTCAGGGGGTGCTGGTGGTGCCGCTGTTGCTGCACACCGGGGTGGCCTCGCTCGAGTCGCACGAGCCGCCCTACGAGGAGTTCTACCGCGTGCCCCCTGGCACGGCCCAGGTGGTCAATCAGGCCAGGGCCGAGGGCCGGCGGGTCATCGCGGTGGGCACCACGGTGGTGCGGGCGCTGGAGACCGTCGCCGACGCGCTGGGAAGGGTTCACCCCGGCGAGGGCTGGACCCGCCTCGTCATCACTCCACAGCGCGGGGTGCGGGTGGTGGACGGCATCCTCACCGGCTGGCACGAGCCCAAAGCCACCCACCTGGCCATGCTCGAGGCCATCGCGGGCCGCAGGCACCTCGAACTCGCCTACTGCGCCGCGCTCGAGCACCGCTACCTCTGGCACGAGTTCGGGGACTTACACTTGATCTTGCCGTGAAGTTGTCGATGGCTGATAGGAGTTGAGATGGCTTACTACCTGGTAAGGGCCAAGGCCCTCCCCCAAAAGCTCGCCGAACTCCAGACCCGGCTGCAAAGCGGGGAGATCCGCACCATGCAGCCCTTTGGGCGGGCGCTGGACTTCTCGCTGAAGAACGCCCGTGTGGAGGGCGAGTGGCTGGTGTGGGAGGAGGAAGACTACTGCCGTCCACCCCTGGCGATGGAGCGGGCGGCGGTGCTCGACGACTACTTCACCGAGCTGAGCGTGGAGCGCGTGGAGAAGGGTGAAGGCTGGAAACGCCTGGAGGAATTGCCGCGCTTATGGGAAGTGCAGTGAGCCTGAAGCGGGAGAGCCTCGAGCACTGGCTGCGCCGCCTGGGCCAGGCCTGGGAATCAGCCGACGCCGAGCTGGCCGCCTCGCTCTTCGACCCCGAGGTGCTCTACCAGGAGAACCCCTTCGACCCGCCGATTCGGGGCTTCGAGGCGGTGAAGCGCTACTGGCTCGAGGGCCTTGCCACACAGCGGGATGTGAAATTCGAGGGCGAGGTCCTGGCAGTCGAGGGGAACGTAGTCGTGGTGAATTGGCGGGTCGAGTTCACCCGCGTGCCTGGCGGCGAGCGGGTCCGGCTCGACGGTGTGAGCGTGGGCCGTTTCAGCGCTGAAGGCAGGCCGCTGGAGTGGCGGGAGTGGTGGCATCGGGAAGAATTGGGGCATGAACATGGATAAGCGTGTCGTCAACGGTGGCTGGTTGTTCGGGTGGTGAGTGGCGATGGCTCGCTCCGTCGCGCTCCAACGCCGCCTCAAGGAACTGGCGACGCTCAACCAGATCCTCGAGGTGCTCAATAAACGGGCCGACTTCAACCAGGCCCTGCAGGCTGCGCTGGAAGAACTCGTCGAGTTGTTGGGCCTGAGCACGGGCTGGGTGTTCGTGAGTCAGGTCGAACCCGGCGACGCCCGCCAGGGGCAGCTCGCGCTCTCCTCATCCACGGGTCTGCCGCCCGCGCTGCTGGCTGAGGATCGCCGCTGCTTGCGCGAGAAGAGCTGCGACTGCCACTGGCTCTTCCGGCACGGCGAACTCGACCGGGGGGTCAACATCGTCACCTGCAGCCGCCTCGAGAGCGCCCAGGGCGACAAGGGGGGGCTCGAGGTCCACGCCAGCGTGCCCCTCCTGACCAAGGATGGCCCGGTGGGCATCCTCAACCTGGCCGCGCCGGGCCGCGAGCCCTTCGACGCTGAAACGCTGGAGTTCCTCACCGCCGTGGGCCGCACCCTGGGCCTGGCCTTCCGCCGCGCACGCCTGCAGGAGCAGCAGGTGCGCGAGCGCGAAGCCCTGGCCGCGCTGGAGGAGCGGGCCCGGCTGGCGCGGGAGATGCACGACTCGGTGGCGCAACTGCTCTTTGCCGCCGAGCTCTCGCTCAACGTGGCCCGTCAGAGCCAGGAGCAGCGGGAGGTTGCCCTGGAGCGCTCCGCCGAGCTGGTCTCCTCAGCCTTGTCGGAGCTGCGGGGCCTGGTCGAACTCTTGCGGCCCGCCGACCTCTCCCAGGGCCTCGCCCCGGCCCTCTCCCGGCTGGCCGACCGGGTGAACGGGGTGGTACGGGTACACCTCGACGCCCAGCCCCTCGAGCTCCCCGAGAGCGTGGCCGAAACCCTCTACCGCATCGCCCAGGAGGGCATCCACAACGCGCTCAGGCACGCCCACCCCAAGAACCTGTGGATCCGCCTGGACCTCCACCGGGGCCAAGCCCGCCTGCGCCTGGAGGACGACGGGCGCGGTCTGCCGGAGGCGGTCAGGCGGGGGATGGGGCTGCTCTCCCTCGAGCAGCGCACCGCCAGCTTGGAGGGGAGCCTGCGCCTTAGCAACCGCTCGAGGGGGGGCGTGCTGCTGGAGGCACGCATTCCCCTTCTGAAAGGAAAGGAGGCCGGGTGATGCCTCTTCGCCTGCTGATCGTCGACGACCATCCCATCGTGCGCGAGGGGCTCAAAGCCTTCTTCGGCCTCTACGAGGACCTCGCGCTCGTCGAGGAGGCCGAGGGGGGCCGCGAGGCCCTGGCCAAGGCCCAGAACCTGCACCCCGACCTCATCCTCCTCGATCTGCACCTGTGCGACGGGCACGCCCTGGCCTGGATACCCCGCTTCCTCGAGCTCTCTCCTGCGCCCAAGGTGCTCATCCTCACCAGCTTCCTCGAGGGGGAAACCCTGCGCCAGGCCCTGCACCTGGGCGCTTCGGGCTACCTGCTCAAGCACGCCGGGCCCGCGGCTTTGCTGGATGGCATTCGCTCGGCAGCCAGGGGAGAGGTGCCCCTGGATCCCGCCGCCGTGCGCCTGCTGGCCAGGCCGCACAAAGACCGCCTGGCCGGGCTCACCGCCAAGGAGCGCGAGGTGCTCTCCCTCATCGCCCAGGGCCTCTCCAACAAGGCCATCGCCCAACGGCTGGGCATCGCGGAGAAGACGGTCAAGACCCACGTCAGCAGCTTGCTGGCCAAGCTGGGCCTCAAGGGCCGCACCCAGGCCGCGCTGCTGGCGCGTGAACTGGGGCTATAGTGGACCCATGAGCGGGGAATTAGGGGCTTTATACCTGCGCAGTGCCCTCGAGCAATTCCGCATGTACAAGGAGCTGGCCGAGAAGGCTCTGGCCCAGATCTCGCCTCAGGACTGGTTTTTTGCTCCCGACCTTGCCTCCAACAGCATCGCCGTGGTCGTCAAGCACGTGGGGGGTAACCTTCGCTCGCGCTGGACGGATTTTCTCAGCAGCGATGGAGAGAAGCCCGACCGCAACCGCGACGGCGAGTTCGAAATCCACGGGGACAGCGTCGAGGAACTGTGGCTGGGCTGGGAAAACGGCTGGGCCGCGCTGCTCGTCACCCTCGAGAACCTTCGCCCCGAGCACCTCACCCAAAACGTGCTCATCCGGGGGCGTCCGCTGAGCGTGCTCGAGGCCATCCACCGCTCGTTGGCCCACACCGCCTATCACGTGGGGCAGATCGTCTACCTCGCCAAGCACCTGCGCGGGGGAGAGTTCAAGTCGTTGAGCATTCCCAAGGGGAAGTCGGAGGCGTGGAGGAAGGGGCGCTGAATAGCCGATAGACGAACGCCGGGGGCGGGTCGTACGTCTTGCGTCGTACGCAAGGCGCCCTGGCCCTCGACGCCGACGGCTTATCGCTTCCCCAAACACCAAACCCGCCCCGTAGGGCGGGCAGGAATTCAGACGTCGTTAGCGCCGTCCGCGGCCACCTTTACCCTTGCCTGGCTTCTTGCCACCGCCTCCGCCGAAGCCGCCTCCGCCCGAGCCGCGCAGGAAGCTTTTGAGCTTGTTCTCGAACTCGGGGGCCTGGCGCGGCAGACGCTTGGGACGCGGGGGTTCGACGGGAGCGGGGGTGAGCTCCTTGATGGAGAGGTCCAGGCGGCCCTTCTCGTCGCGACCTAGCACCATCACCTGCACCACCTCGCCTTCGGAGAGGTGGTCGCGCACGTTCTTGACGAACTCGTGAGCGATCTGCGAGATGTGGACTAAGCCCGACTCACCGTTGGGCAACTCCACGAAAGCCCCGAAATCCATGATCCGCGTCACGCGGCCTTCAACGATGGCACCAGCTTCGATCTGCATTCAGCTATTCCTCCATGGGGCGTGAGCTTCCTTCCCCAATGGGGAAAGCCTTGGCTCTTGGGGATGTCTCACGGCGTCCTCACTATAGCACGTGGGCATGATGGTGGGATTTGCTAAAGCCGCAGAATCCGCAGAACGCACAACGCCTTTAGCTTGGCTATCGACATACGACATACGACGCCACATTGATATATGACGCTTTTACGTTATGATGTTTGTAAAGCGTTATGTTTGTTGGAGGTCAGGATGTTGCTCACTGAAAAATCCCGCGATCTGTGGTTTGAACTGGGCCCCGAAGAACGCCAGATCATCGGCGCGCTGCGCGACTTCTTGCAGGCCGAGGTGGCTCCCGGAGCCGCCGAGCGTGACCGCACGGGCGAGTTTCCGCTGGCGATCGTCAAGAAGCTGGGCGAGCTAGGGGTGATGGGGGCCAACGTGCCCGAGCAGTACGGTGGCGCCGGGCTCACGACCCGCATGTTCACCCGCATCATCGAAGAGATTGGCGCGGTGGATGGCTCGCTGGGGCTCACTGTGGCCTCGCACAACTCGCTGTGCATCGGCCACATCCTGACTGCCGGTGACGAGGCCCAGAAGCGGGAATTCCTGCCCAGGTTGGCGAGCGCTGAGATGCTGGGGGCGTGGGGCCTGACCGAGCCCGGCTCGGGTTCGGACGCGGCTGCTCTGCGCACACGGGCCGAGGAGACCCCTGAAGGCTTCGTGATCAACGGCTCTAAGCAGTTCATTACCCAGGGGTCGGTGGCCGGGGTCTACGTGATCAACGCCCGCACCGATCCCGCTCCTGCCCCTGACAAAAAGCACCTGGGGCTTTCGGCTTTCGTGTTCTATCGCCCGGCGGAGGGTTTGCGGATAGGCCGCAAGGAGGAGAAGCTCGGCCTGCACTCCTCCGACACTGCCCAGCTCATCTTCGAGGATCTGCGCGTGGGCAAGGACGCGCTCATGGGTGAGCGAGGCAAGGGCTTCTACGACGTGATGAAAGTGCTCGAGGGCGGGCGCATCGGCATCGCGGCGCTTTCGGTGGGGCTGGGGCGGGCCGCGCTCGAGTTCGCTGCGAAGTACGCGCTCGAGCGTGAGCAGTTCGGCAAGCCCATCGCCGAGTTCCAGGGCGTGAGCTTCAAGCTCGCCGAGATGGCGACCAACCTCGAGGCCGCCCGCCTGCTCTACCTGCGTGCCGCCGAGTTGCGCGACGCGGGCCGTCCCTTCGGCACGGAGGCCGCGCAGGCCAAGATGTTCGCCTCTGAGGTCGCGGTGCAGGCCTGCGACGAGGCCATCCAGGTGCTCGGCGGCTATGGCTACATCAAGGAGTACCCCGTCGAGCGCTACTGGCGCGACGCCCGCCTCATGCGCATCGGCGAGGGCACCACCGAGGTGCTCAAGGTCATCATCGCGCGCAACCTGCTGGCGAAGTTCAGGTAAAACGCGGCTCGAGCCGGAGGGCCTGCGCGACCGGCACCGCAGCCTGAGCGAGGAGGACTACCGCCTGGAGGTGCTCACGCTGGAGTACATGGACTCGAGGCCCGGCGGTCTGGCTCGAGCAACTCGAGCGCCTCGAGCGCGTGCGCCAGGCCCAAATGAGAGCGGCCTAGCATTCGCGTCGCCTGTTATTGCCTACCCTGAAAAACGTGAAAGCCTACTGGTCTGGCATGCCCCGTAGCCCGTTGGTCTGGGTGGGTGTTGGATTGGCCTTGATCGTCGGTTTGTTTCTGGCGGTCTGGATCTTTGCCACGATCTGGGTGCTGGGTTTGATCGGGGCGGCCCTCGCAGCGCTCGGCTATGCCTGGCAGCGGCTGCTTCCCCGCCGCTGGAAGCGCCGCAAGCTTCCGCAGCTCTGGCGCTAACGATCTCGATTCTTCTCGAACAGCCCCGCTTCAGGCCGGGGTTGTTTCTTAATGCTCCGTTTAGGGGGGAATGGGTCGCCTTAATCAAAAGATATACCCGGTTTATAGCTATTTTCCTCTTCGCCAACACCGAAAGCTATGGAAGCTGCGAAGATCGCCGGATCAGGCAATTCTCTCATATATGAGGCGCATTGCAGAGTTTGCCCAATTCCATCATCAGACAATCCTCTAATTCCCTTCAGCCCCCGCGAGTACACCTTGACTTAGAGCGATTGCGTCAGCAGCAAGCAGCCTTCGGGCTTGGTCATGGCGCGCTCTAGGAGGAACGATATGCACAAACCATTGGTTCGCGTCGCAGTCATGGGCGCATTCGGCCTGAGCATGATTCTTGCAGTGCAGCAATCGACTCCCAGTTTCCGCGACGTTCCGGCGGGCCACTGGGCCAAGGAGGCCGTGGACTTCATTGCCCAGTGCGGGCTGATCCAGGGCTTCGAGGATGGGACTTTTCGGGGTAACCAGAACCTCACCCGCTACCAGGCAGCCCTGATCTTCTACCGCTTTATCCAGCTTGGCGGGCGCTGCCCCAACCAGCCCACCACGCCACAGGACCAGGCCACCATCGACAAAGCCATGGAGGAGGTGAGCAAGGAACTCTCCGACCTCAAGGCGCAGATCGCCGGCATCACTGAGGCCAACACTGCCCAGGATGCCAAGCTCCAGGCGCTCGAGACCCAGCTTCAGCAACTGGCCGCGGCCCAGGCCCAGCCCGCTCCTGCCCCCACCGTCGATACCAGCGCTCTGGAAGCCCGCATCGCGGCGCTGGAGGAAGAGCTGAAGAAGGTCGCTGCGGCCCAGGCCCAGCCCGCTCCGGCTCAACCGGCTGACACCAGCACCCTCGAGGCCCGCATCGCGGCGCTGGAGGAAGAGCTGAAGAAGGTTGCTGCGGCCCAGGCCCAGCCTGCTCCCGCTCCTGCCCCGGCTCCTACCACCACCGAGCAGGAAGCCAGCCAGCAGGCCCGTCTGGAGGCGCTGGAAAGGCAGGCCAGGGAACTCAACGACCAGATCAAGGCACTCAACGATCAGGTCAACACCCTCAAAGGCGAGGTGGATACCCTCAAGGCCGCTGCCGTCCAGCCCACTCCCCAGCCCCAACCCGTGCCCGCCCCTCAGCC